>NZ_SMKP01000290.1:0-8633 GCF_004349015.1 Nonomuraea diastatica | reverse complement strand
GGCCGGGGGACAGGTCGCGGGCCGCCACCAGGACCGTGGGGCCGGTGGCGGGGCGAGTGGCGAGGTAGGCGGACAGGACCGCGACGGCGGCCAGCGCCGCCGCGACGAGACGGCGGCGACGGCCGTAGCGGCTCAGCCAGGTCTGGATCATGGCAGCTCGAAGGGGCGGTCGATGCCGTGGAGGGCGGTGGGGCAGGGGCAGCCGCGCTCCTCGGGAAGCGCCTGGACGGTCTCGGTCACGAGGGTGCGCATGCGGGCGACGTTTTGCGCGAAGAACTTGAGCACCTCGTCGTGGGTGACGCCCTGGCCGCTCTCCACCCCGGCGTCGTGGTCGGTGACCAGGGACAGCGAGGTGTAGCAGAGGGCCAGCTCGCGGGCCAGGATCGCCTCGGGGTGGCCGGTCATGCCGACGATCGACCAGCCGTTGGACGCGAACCACTGCGACTCCGCCCGCGTGGAGAAACGCGGGCCCTCGATCACCACCAGTGTGCCGCCGTCGACGGTCTCCCAGGCGCCGGCTCTGGCGGACCGCACGGCCACGGCCCGGCCGGACGGGCAGTAGGGGTCAGCGAAGGAGACGTGGACGGCGCCGTCGGTGTCGTAATAGGTCTGGACGCGGCCTGAGGTGCGGTCGACGAGCTGGTCGGGGATGACCAGGGTGCCAGGGCCGTATTCGGCTCTCAGCGAGCCCACGGCGCTGGGCGCGAGCACCTGCCGGACCCCGAGCGAGCGCAGCGCCCAGAGGTTGGCGCGGTAGGGGATGCGGTGTGGCGGGAAACGGTGGTTGCGGCCGTGCCGGGGGATGAACGCCACGGAACGCGCGCCGATGCGCCCGACCGTGACGACATCGCTAGGCGATCCGTAGGGGGTGGAGAGCTCGATCTCTTCCGCGTCGTCGAGCAGGGAGTAGAAACCCGAGCCGCCGATGACGCCGATGTCTGCGCGAGTGACCATGGCGCAGAGAGTAGCCGGAGTGGGGGCGGGCGGTGGGGAGCAGAATGCGGTTCTGTGGATAACGGGGGACACCCCGCACAGGAACGCCAGGACGAGGCGCAGCGGCTGGTGGCAGCGGGCCGCTGCCGTTGCGCGCGGGAGGGCCTGCGCCGCCTGGTCGACGGCCCCGAGGGCCCGACCGCACCTCATACGGCTGCCGGACGGGTAGCGTACCGAGAAGGATCGGCCTCCCTGGCCGGCGCATGCCGAAGGCCCGGCGCGCCCGTCCAGGCGAATGGCGCGGTCAGTTGGAGGCGGCGGCCGGCGCGGGAGCCGGGGCTGAGGAGCCGGAGTCGCCCGACTTGCTCTCCGAGGACTTCGACGACGAGTCAGCCGACGACGAGTCAGCCGACGACGAGGACGCGGAGGAGGTCGAGGCGCCAGAGGTCGACGAGCGGCTGTCGGTCTTGTAGAACCCCGAGCCCTTGAACACGATGCCGACGGCGGAGAAGACCTTCCGCAGGTTTCCCTCGCAGCTCGGGCAGACCGTCAAGGCGTCATCGGTGAACTTCTGGACGACCTCGAGCTGCTCACCGCAGTCGTTGCAGGCGTACTGGTAGGTCGGCACGCGCTTCTCCTTCAGGTTTGGCACTCGAGGGATGCGACTGCTAATGCTAACCGATGCCGTCAAACACCTATTCCAGCCCCCGCTCGCCGTACCAGCCTGCCAGCTTCCCGCTGCGGCTCACGGCGCGCATGCGGCGTTCGACCTGGTCGCGGCAGGAGGCGGTGGCGACGACCAGGAGCTGGTCGTTCACTCTGACCCTGGTGGTGGTGGCGGGCACGAACGACCTGCCGTCACGCACGATCAGCGTCACGGCGGCGCCGGCGGGCAGGCGCAGCTCGAAGATCTCCACACCGTGCAGTCGCGAGCCCGGCGGCACGGTGATCTGCAGCAGGTCGGCCTGGAGTTCCTCCAGCGGCGCCGATTCCACCGCGAGGTCGTGCGGCTCTGCCGGCGCGGCCACCTTGAGCAGCCGGGCGGCGAACGGCAGCGTCGGCCCCTGGAGCAGGGTGAACACGATGACGATCACGAAGACCTGGTTGAAGATCTCCTTGGAGCCCTCGACGCCTGAGGCCCACGGGATGGTCGCGAGCACGATCGGGATCGCGCCGCGCAGTCCCGCCCACGACAGGAACGCCTGGTCGCGCCAGTTCACCCAGCCCATCCGCAACACCCATGCGACCACCGAGCTCGCCATGACGCACAGCGGACGCACGAGGAGCACCATGACGGTGCCGGTGATCAGGCCGGGAACGATCGCCGACGGCATCTCCTCCGGGTTGGCCAGCAGCCCCAGCATCACGAACAACCCGATCTGCGCCAGCCACGCCGCCCCCTCGGCGAACCCTCTGGTCGCCGCCCGGTGGGGCAGCCGCGAGTTGCCCAGGATCAGCCCGGTGAGGTAGACGGCCAGGAATCCCGAGCCGTGCAGCAGCACCGCGCCGCCGTACGAGACGAAGGTGAGCGCGAGCACGGCGATCGGGTAGAGGCCTGAGGCGGGCAGGGCGACGCGGCGCAGCGCGTACGCGCCCGCGGGCCCGACGGCGAGGCCGACCGCCGCACCGATGATCAGCTCGATCGTGGTGTCGAGCAGGAACGTTCCCAAGCTGGGAGACGAGTTCGCCGCCCCGCTGAGCAGCACCACGGCGATCACGGTGGGCGCGTCGTTGAAGCCGGACTCCGCCTCCAGCACGCCCGCCAGGCGGGGTGGCAGCGGCAGCCTGCGCAGCACTGAGAAGACGGCCGCCGCGTCGGTGGAAGCCAGCACCGCGCCGAGGATCAGCGCCGTGTTCCGGTCGATGCCGAGCAGGCCCTGGACGACCAGCGCCAGCACGACGATGCTGACCGCTACGCCCACGGTCGCCAGCACCATGGCTATGGGGACGGACCGCCGCACATGGGACCAATTAGTGGTGAGCCCGCCCTCGGCCAGGATCACCGCCAGCGCCGTCAGGCCGATCTGCTGGGCCGCCTGAGGACTGTCGAAAGGGATCCCGAATCCGGAATCGCCCAGGAGGAGACCGAAGCCCAGGAACACCAGCAGGCTGGGCAGGCCGGTGCGATGGGCGACGCGTACGGACGCGATGGCGGCGATGACGATCGCCGCTCCGAGAAGGAGCCAGACATCAAGCGTCATTCAGCCCCCTCTCATCCCTGTGCTCACATAAGACTAGTGAGGCCCGACGGGGTCATCGCATACCGGACGTGGCGGTCATGGGGTTCGGACGGGACGTCGTCGATCAGCTCCCCGTCGTGGAGCAGGGCGACCGTGGGGACGTTGGGACCGACTCTGGCCAGGGCCCGATCGTACGAGCCGCCGCCGCGGCCGAGGCGTACGCCCGTCTTCCTGTCCACCGCCAGGGCGGGCACGATCACGAGGGCGGCGGTGCGGACGGCGTCGACGCCGCGGCGGGTGTCGACGGGCTCCATGATGCCGAAGCGGCCGGGAGCGAGCGTGCCGGGCCCGTCATAGACCGCCCAATCCAGGTCGTCGTCCTCACGAAGCACCGGAAGGATCACGGTGGCGCCGTGTTTCCACAGAGCGAACACCAGCCCGTGCGTATCCGGCTCCGACCCCGTTGACCAGTAGCAGGCCACCAGGCCGGCCATCTGGACCCACGGTTGTTCGAGCAGCGTTTCGCGGACCTTGACGGCGTTTGCCCGCAATTGCTCGGGGGAGAGTGCACTACGCGCCGCGTTAAGCTCGCGGCGCAGGTTGAGCTTGTCCACAGGTGCCTCCACTAGGGTCTACTCATGGCTGACTTCGACCCTGTGACGAAAGCCGTCGTGCCCGCCGCGGGTCTGGGCACCCGGTTTCTCCCGGCGACCAAGGCGACACCGAAAGAGATGTTGCCCATCGTCGACAAGCCCGCGATCCAGTATGTCGTTGAAGAGGCCGCCTCGGCGGGGCTCCTCGACGTGCTCATGGTCACCGGCAAGAATAAACGGTCGATCGAGGATCACTTTGACCGGGCGTTCGAGCTGGAGGGGGCCCTCGAGGCCAAGGGCGACGAGCATCGGCTGTCCCAGGTCCGTGAGCCCGCCTCGCTCGCGACGCTCCACTACGTACGCCAGGGCGAGCCGAAGGGCCTCGGCCACGCGGTGCTCTGCGCCAAGCAGCACGTCGGCGACCACCCGTTCGCCTGCCTGCTCGGCGACGACCTGATCGACTACCGCGACCCGCTGCTCAAGCGCATGGTCGAGGTGCGCGACACGTTCGGCGGAAGTGTGATCGCGCTGATGGAGGTGCCCAAGGAGCAGGTCTCGCAGTACGGCGTGGCGACCATCGAGGCGACCGCCGAGGACGACGTCGTGCGGGTCACCGACCTGGTGGAGAAGCCACCGGCGGACGAGGCGCCGTCCAACTGGGCGATCATCGGCCGCTATGTGATCGATCCCGCGGTGTTCGCGGTGCTGGAGGACACCCCGCCGGGGCGCGGCGGCGAGATCCAGCTCACCGACGCGCTGCGCACGCTCGCTGCCCGCGGCTCCTCGGAGGGCGGGCCGGTGCACGGGGTGTTGTTCAGAGGGCGGCGCTACGACACGGGCGACAAGCTCGACTATTTGCGGACGGTGGTGAAGTTCGCGGCGGACCGGGAGGATCTGGCGCCGGATTTCGTGCCGTGGTTGCGGGAGTTCCTCGATGAAATCGGTTGACGCGCATCTGGCCGAGATCCTGGCCACTGTGCGTCCGCTGGCGCCCCTGGAGCTCGATCTGGAGCAGGTGCTGGGGGCGACGCTGGCCGAGGACGTGTCGTCACCGGTGCCGCTGCCGCCGTTCGACAACTCGGCCATGGACGGGTACGCCGTACGCGCTGACGACTTGCCGGAAGTTCCGGTGACGTTGCCGGTGATCGACGACGTGGCGGCCGGGTCGACCGAGCTGCGGGCCGTCGGGCCCGGCCATGCCGTCCGCATCATGACCGGGGCGCCGCTGCCCGCGGGGGCCGACACGGTGGTGCCGGTGGAGTGGACGGACGGCGGCACGGTCTCCGTGCGCATCGACCGCCGCGCCGAGGCCGGCAACGCGATCCGGCGGGCGGGGGAGGACGTGCAGGCAGGCGACGTGGTGCTCAAGGCGGGCACCGTGATCCGTCCCGCGCAGCTCGGCATCATCGCCGGGGTGGGGCGGCGGCGGGTCAAGGCGCGGCCGCGGCCCAGGGTCGTGGTCCTCTCCACGGGCGCCGAGCTGGTCGAGCCGGGATCGCCGCTGGCCACCGGGCAGATCTGGGAGTCCAACAGCTACACCCTGACGGCGGCGGTGCGGGAGGCGGGCGCCGACGGCTACCGCGCCGGCTCGGTCGCCGACGACCCGGCCGAGCTGCTCGACCGACTCGACACCCACCTGGTGCGCGCCGACGCGATCATCACGAGCGGCGGGGTCTCGATGGGGGCGTACGAGCCGGTCAAGGAGGCTCTGTCGCCGCTGGGGACGGTCCGGTTCGAGAAGGTGGCCATGCAGCCGGGGATGCCGCAGGGGTTCGGCGTCCTGGGGGACGACCAGGTGCCGATCTTCGCTCTGCCCGGCAATCCGGTGTCGTCCTTCGTGTCCTTCGTCCTGTTCGTACGCCCGGCGCTCGACAGGATGCGCGGCCTGCCCAGCGGCATGCCGGAGTTCGTGACCGCCAGGGCCGCCGGTCCCTTGCGTTCGCCGTCCGGGCGGAGGTCGTTCCTGCGCGGTGTGCTCGCGCCCGACGGCACGGTGACGCCGGTGCACGGGCAGGGCTCCCACCAACTTGCCGCCCTGGCGGTGGCTGACGCGCTGATCGTGGTTCCCGAGGAGGTCACCGAGGTGGCCGCGGGCGCCACGGTGGAGGTGATCAAGCTGTGAGCGAGCTGACCCACATCGACGAGACCGGCGCCGCCCGCATGGTCGACGTCTCCGCCAAGGACGTCTCGGCCCGCACCGCCACGGCGAGCGGCCGGGTGCTGCTGACGGCCGAGACGGTGGCGCTGCTGCGGTCGGGCGAGGTGCCCAAGGGCGACGCGCTGGGCGTGGCCAGGATCGCGGGCATCATGGGGGCCAAACGCACCCCCGACCTGATCCCGCTCTGCCATCCGATCGCGTTGCACGGCGTGAAGGTCACGCTGGAGGTCGAAGACTGGGGCGTGGCGATCACGTGCCGGGTCAAGACGGCCGACCGCACCGGCGTGGAGATGGAGGCGCTGACGGCGGTCTCGGTGGCCGCGCTGGCGCTGATCGACATGGTCAAGGCCGTCGATCCGGGTGCGGTGATCACCGACGTGCGGGTGGAGGAGAAACTGGGCGGGAAGACCGGCCGCTGGACCCGGGATCCGGCATGATCAGGGCTCTCGTGATCACGGTGTCGAACCGGGCATCGTCCGGGGTTTATGCCGACAAATCCGGCCCCCTCCTGGTCGACCTGCTGCGCGGTGAGGCCGGTTGCGAGACCGTCGAAGGCCCCGTGCTGGTGCCCGACGGCGAGGCGGTCGAGCGGGCGCTGCGCGACGGCGTGGCGGGCGGCTTCGACGTCATCGTCACGACCGGCGGCACCGGCCTGACGCCGCTCGACCTGACGCCCGAGATGACGGCCAGAGTGATCACCCGGGAGGTTCCGGGGATAGCCGAGGCCATTCGTCAGGCAAATCGCGAAAAGGTGCCTACATCCGTACTCTCCAGGGGTTTGGCCGGACAAGCGGGCCAAACCTTGATCGTAAATTTGCCGGGATCTTCCGGCGGCGTACGCGACGGCATCGCCGTACTCGCGCCGATTCTGCGCCACGCGGTCGATCAGATCCAGGGCGGCGATCACCCGCGCTGACCGCGATCCGGATCCTCGATCGCCGACCCCGTGGCGACATCATGTCCGATAGGGGGATGATGAAAGCGTGGATCGACTTCGTGGCTGGCCGGCGACTCTCAGGGAAGGCCCGGTCTGCCTCCGGCCGCTGCGGCTGGGCGACGTGCGCGTGTGGCGCGAGACCCGGCTGCGCAATGCCGACTGGCTGCGTCCCTGGGAGCCGAGCAACCCGGAGACACCGCTGTTCAGGACCGGTCTCGCCCCCTACATCTCCATGGTCGGCACCCTGCGCCGCGAGGCCAGACAGGGGCTCGCGCTGCCCTGGGTGGTCACGTACGGCGGGCGCTTCGCGGGGCAGCTCACCGTCGGCGCGATCGTATGGGGCTCCGCCCGCTCCGCCCAGGTCGGCTACTGGATCGACGGCGCGCTGGCCGGCCAGGGCATCACCCCCACCGCTCTCGCCATGGCCGTCGACCACTGTTTCTTCACCACCGGCCTGCACCGGCTGGAGGCGAACATCCGCCCCGAGAACCAAGCCAGCCGCAGGGTGGTTGAGAAGCTCGGATTCCGGGAAGAAGGCATTCGGCGGCGCCAACTCCACATCGACGGAGCCTGGCGCGACCACATCTGTTACGCGTTGACCGTCGAGGACGTTCCTGGTGGCCTTCTCGTGCAGTGGCGTCGTGCGCGTGAGTCGGCTACTCACGGCGGTTCTCCCGTCGAAGAGGTTTGACGATCTCGCGACACACCGCACCGAATGCTCGTCAATCAGTGACACGCGGTCTTACGGTGCGTGACGTGAGCACATTGAAGACGCAACCAACACACTCGCGTCTTCGTGCTGCCCGGAGGTGCCCATGAGCATCCTCCTCTACCTTGCCATCGTCGTGATGTGGCTCTGCGTCCTGATCCCGATGTGGCTGCGCAGGGACAAGACCAACCTGGCCGAACTCGCCGAACTCGAAGAGCACTACACCGGCGAGCACCAGCTTCCCGACCTCGACAACCTCGACCCCTCCGACGCCGACGAGGACGACGGGGCAGCGCCGATGGAGGCCGAGAAGGTCGACGTCCGCCAGTTTCGGCTCCGCCGCCGCGCCATCATCGTGGCCCGCCGGCGCCGCCTCCTCTTCTTCACCGCCCTGCTGGTGCTGGCCTCGGTCGTCACGGCAGCGGTCAAGATGATGCCATGGTGGGGGGTCGCGCCCTCCGTCGCCATCATGCTGGCGTACATGGCCTTTCTCCGTATCGCCGTACAAGTCGACAGGGAACGGCGCGAACGTGCCCGTCAGGCGCGGGCTGAGCGGCTGAGGCGGTCGCGTGAGCAGCGGCGGGTCGTCGAGGAGGCGGAGGCCGAAATCATCGATCTTGCCTCGCACAACTCGGATGTGCTGTTCGATCAGTACGCCGAGCCGCCCAAGCGAGCGGTGGGCGACTGAAACGGTGGCGCGAGGACTCTCCGGAGTTTGCTAACCTGGTCGAGTCCTTGGGGATGTAGCGCAGTCCGGTAGCGCACTTCGTTCGCATCGAAGGGGTCAGGGGTTCGAATCCCCTCATCTCCACCCAGGTCAAAGGCCATTTCCAGTGATCGGAAGTGGCCTTTTTGATCTTCTGAGTGACAAACTGAGTGACATGCTGACGAGCGCTAAACGTCCGTGAGGTCGTCGAAGATGCGGTCCATGGCCAACGCGCCGGTTTGGATCACAGGCCGGATCTGATGACGGTAGACAGTCTCGGTCACAGCGGTGGGGCCCTCGCCCCGATGTGTGGACACCTTGAGTGCCGGATGATGGAAATCCGGAGGCAAGGAGTTCCACGTGGCGATGAAGTCGTATCCGCCGGAGTTCAAGGCGGACGCCGTCGCGTTGTATCTG
>NZ_SMKP01000289.1:0-8657 GCF_004349015.1 Nonomuraea diastatica | reverse complement strand
ATGTTGCGGCGTTGGGTGATCTGGTGCCGCGGGCGGAGTCGGGGCGGCCGTATCTGCCGTTCGCGTGGAGTGGTGTGTCGTTGCACGCGGCGGGCGCGACGGGTCTGAGGGTCAAGGTCGCCCGCGGAGCCACGGACGCGAGCATCACGTTGAGCATCGCGGACGAGACCGGCGCTCCGGTGGCCGAGATCGACGCGCTCACGCTGCGCGCCCTGTCCACCGAACTCACCGCCGGCAACCAGACCTCCCTGCACCAGCTCGACTGGACCGCGGCCCCGGCCGCCGCCGAACAGGACGCGCTCCGGTGGCTGGTGCTGGGCACCGACGACCTCGGCACCGGGGCGGAGGTCCACCCGGATCTGGCCTCCGTCGACGCGGCGGACGTGCCGGACGCGGTCCTGACCCGCTGCGCAGGCGCGGAGTCGCACGCCACGACCCATGCGGCGCTGGCGCTGGCGCAGGATTGGCTCGCCGACGAGCGCACGGCGTCGTCGCGGCTGGTCATCGTCACCCGCCAGGCCGTTGCGGCGGCCGAGGGCGACGTTCCTGACCTGGCGCAGGCGGCGGTGTGGGGCTTGGTGCGGGCCGCGCAGTCCGAGCAGCCCGGCCGGTTCGTGCTCCTGGACGCCGACAGCGAGCGGTTGGACGCCGGGACGGTCGGCCAGGCGCTGGCGACCGGCGAGTCCCAGATCGCCTTGCGAGACGGCCGAATCCTGACGCCGAAGCTGGGCCGGGCCACGGAGCTGGAGCAGCACGAGCCGGTGTTCGGCTCCGACGGCACCGTGCTGATCACGGGCGGCACGGGTGGACTGGGCGCGCTGGTGGCCCGCCACCTGGTCACCGAGCACGAGGTCAGGAACCTGCTCCTGCTCAGCCGGCGCGGGCCGGACGCGCCCGGCGCGGCCGAGCTGGTGGCGGAGTTGTCGGAGCTCGGGGCCGAGGTGGACGTGGCGGGCTGTGACGTGGCCGATCGCGACGCGCTCGCCCGGGTGCTGGAGGGCGTGCACGATCTGGTGGGCGTGGTGCACACGGCCGGCGTCCTGGACGACGGCGTCATCGCCGCGCAGTCCCCCGCCCGCCTGGACGCCGTACTCGAACCCAAGGCGGATGCGGCCTGGCACCTGCACGAGCTCACTCAGCATCTCAACCTGAGAGCGTTCGTGCTGTTCTCCTCGCTGGCCGGTGTGCTGGGCAGCGCGGGCCAGGCCAACTACGCCGCGGCCAACGCCTACCTGGACGCCCTGGCGCACCACCGCGGAGCGCAGGGTCTGCCGGCCACCTCGCTGGCCTGGGGTCTCTGGACGACCAGCGGCATGGCGGGCGAGCTCACCGCAGCGGACCTGCGCCGCATGGAGCGCGCAGGCGTGAGACCGCTGTCTACCGAGGAGGGGTTGGCGCTCTTCGACCTCGGCGTCCGCTCCGGCCGCGCCGTGCTGGTCCCGGCGAAGTTCACCAAGGCCAGGAACCGCGCCAAACCCCGCCGTACGCGGCCGGGCCAAGGGCTGGCGGAACGGCTCGCCACGATGGAACCGGCCACGATCGAGGCCACCCTGTCCGAGGTCGTCAGGGGCCAGGTGGCCGCGGTGCTCGGGTTCGCCGACGAGTCGGCGATCGAGCCGCAGCGCCAGTTCCAGGAGCTCGGCTTCGACTCGCTGACCGCGGTGGAGCTGCGCAACCAGCTCAACACGGCCACGGGCCTGCAGCTGCCCGCCACGCTCATCTTCGACTATCCGACTCCCCACGACCTGACGAGATTCGTCCTGGAGCAGCTCTTCCCCGCCGTCGCGGCGGGCACGGCCGAGCCCGCCGACGCCCGCAGCGACGCCGAGGTGCGGCAGCTCCTGACGACCATCCCGATCGAACGACTGCGTGCGGCCGGGCTGCTGGACAGCCTCTTCCGCCTGGCCGGCCCGGAGGACGAGGAGACGAACGGCAGGACCGAGGAGATCGACAGCATGGACGCCGACCTCCTGATTCAGCTCGCCCTTGAAGGCGGGAGTTCCTAGTCAAAAGGAAATGATCATGACTCTGGTTACCACTTGGACGACGCTCAAAGAATCCGACTCGGCGAACCTCGTCCTCTGCGTCGACTTCACGGAGACCGGCCGGGCGGAGGCCGGCTTCCCGGACCTGCTGGCGAAGATGGACTACGACGGGACGTTCTGGCACGTTTCCCCGCCCGCCGTGACACCTGGCTCGGGTGTCGACGGCGCCTCCTACGTGCGTTCGTGGGTCGAACCTCTCAAGGCGAGCGGTCGGAAGGTCCACGCGGTGATGGGCTACTGCATCGGCGCCGTCTACGCGGCCGAACTCGTGGACGTGCTGGAGAAGGAGCAGGGTGAAGCGCCCCGGCTGATCGTCTTCGACCCCGAGCCGACCAGCCTGGAGAACGTCTACTTCCAGTTCGGCAAGGTCTTCGGCATCCTCTCCTCGATTCTCAGCGAGGAGGACGTCGCCGAGACCCGGGAAGCCATGGACCGTCCGCTCCAGCAGGAGGGCGTCACGGTCGAAGGCTACGCCGCCCAGCTGTACGCCAAGTTCCGCGACGTCGGGCACCGCGCGTTCGAAAGAGCCGGGCTCGACCCGGAGTACTCGGAGGAGATGTGGGGGACGTTCAGCGCCTTCCTGTCCTTCCTCACCTACGCCGACCACCTGGATCCCTGGGAGGGGTGGCAGCGCGCCACCGCGGTGAGCTCGTCCAACCCGAGGAACGGCCTGAACCGGCTGCGCGAGTCCGGCCGCGGCGCCGTCGTGGCCGAGGAGCTCAGGTTCGACAAGGGCCACGACGTGTTGCTCACCGACGACGAGGTCGCCAGGGCCGTTACCAAGCTGCTGGAGAGATGATCATGGAGCAGATGCTGGGCCAGCGCGCCACCCGCAAGGAGCAGGCGCTGTGGCTGCTGGAAGAGCTCGTCCCCGGCGCCGGGGTGAACAACCTGGCCGTGGCGTTCAGCGTGACGGGCCGGGCGCGGCGCGACCTCATGCTGGAAGCGGTCAACCGCGTGCTCCACCGCCACGAGATCCTGCGCACGGTGTTCAGGATCGAGCCCGAGGGCATGGCGCGTGAGGTCGTGCCCGTCGAGCAGGCCGTGCTGCGGTTCGAGGAGGCCGGCTGGGACGACACGCGCGAGTGGCTGACGGAGTTCGTCGCGCGGCCGTTCGAGCCGGGCGGCGAGCTGCTGGTGCGCGCCGCGGTCCTGGAGGAGGACGGCGGCGAGGTTTACTGCCTGGCCATCCACCACTCGATCTTCGACGGGCTGTCGACCGCGCTGCTGACGAACGAGCTCGTGGCCCTCTACGACGCGCTGGTGGCGGGAGAGTCGCCGCCGCGCGACGTCGTACCGGCCTGGGAGGAGCCGGAGGCCGACCCGCGCAGCGGCGCGTTCTGGCGCGACAAGCTGGACGGGTTCCACGCCGCAGACCTCGACCTGTGGTGCGAGCAGGCCGAGACCTCCCAGACGACCCTCGTGGGCGACGTGATCAACTGGGAGCTGTCGCCCGCCGCCCGCGACGCGGCCCGGCGGATGCAGCGCGAGCTGCGGGCGCCCGAGTCGGTCATCCTCCTGGCCGCGTACGGCGTGCTGCTGGCCGCCCACGGCGCCGGCCCCGACCTCACGATCGGCTCGCCCATCAGCGTGCGCACGCCCGAGGCCGCCACCCGGATCGGCTACCACATCAACGTGCTCACCCTGCGCACGCGGGTCCGCTGGGCGAACACCTTCCGCACGCACGCGCGGAACACCCGCCGCACGTTCATGGAGGCCATGTCGCACGCCGACTACCCGGTGGACGACCTGCTGGAGATCGTGCCCCGCGACGGCTGGCGCAACAACCTGTTCCGGCACACGTTCAACTACGTGCCCGCCGACCTGACGGCCGGGTTCACGCTGGGCGGCCTGCCCGCCGAGCAGGTGGTGATCGAGAACGGCTTCAGCAAGTTCGACCTGGAGTTCTTCGTCACCTCCACCGCCGACGCCATCAAGATCAGGACCGCGTTCTGCGTGGACGTGCTCGACCGATCCGACGTGGAGCTGCTGCTGGCCCGCTACGACGAGCTGCTCGTCACGCTCGCCGAGCAGCCCGACCTGCCGCTCGCGGACATCCCCGTGTGGTGCTACCAGGACCGCGCGGCCATCGAGATGGCCAACGCCACCGAGCACACCGTGACGCCCGCGACCGTGCTGGAGAAGATCGCCCGCAAGGTGTCCGCCGCGCCGCCGGAGGACGTCGTGGCCGTGGTCGACGGCGACCGGCACGTCGGCCTGCGCCGGTTGTGGGCCGCCGCCGAGGCCACCCGCGACGCGCTCCAGGCCGCCGGGGTGGGCAGGGGCGACATCGTCGCGCTGCTCGCGCGGCGCTCACCCGAGCTGGCCGCGGCGGCGCTCGGCGTGTGGCTGGCCGGGGCGGCGTACCTGCCGCTCGAGCCCGACCACCCGCAGCAGCGCCTCGACTACCAGCTCGACGACGCCGGCGCGGCCGTGGTCCTCGCGGGCGACGGCATCACCGTCTCCAGCGAGCGCACGGTCCTCCCGCTCGTCTCCGTGGACGCGGTCACGCCGGTGTCCGGGCAGGTGTCGCCGTTCAGCCCCGTCCGGCCTGAAGACTGCGCGTACCTCATCTACACCAGCGGCTCGACCGGGCTCCCCAAGGGCACCCTGATCGACCACTACAGCCTCGCCAACCTGATCGCGCACTTCGCGCACCAGCTGTCGGCGGGCTCGCGCGACACCGTGCTCTGGCTGACCACGTTCAGCTTCGACATCTCCGCGCTGGAGCTGTTCCTGCCCCTGACGACGGACGCGCGGCTGGCCATCGCGCCGGACGACGCCCGCACCCAGGGCGAGCCGCTCGCCGAAGCCCTGCGGCGCTACGACGTCACCATCGCCCAGGCCACGCCGACCACCTGGCGGCTGGTCGTGGACCAGGCGTCCGGCGAGCTGGCGGGCTGCCGCGTGTTGTGCGGCGGCGAGCCGATGCCCGCCGTCCTGGCCGGGCGGCTGGCCGCCACCGGCTGCGAGCTCTACAACGTGTACGGCCCCACCGAGACCACGATCTGGTCCACCGCCGGCCGCATCGACCCCGCCGCGGACCGCGTCGACGTGGGCGTGCCCATCGCCAACACGAAGGTGTACGTGGCCGCCCCCGAAGGCCGCCCGCTGCCCATCGGCACCCGCGGCGAGCTGTGCATCGCCGGCGACGGCGTGGCCATCGGCTACCACAACCGGCCGGAGCTGACCGCCGAACGGTTCGGCGAGCACCCCGTCTACGGCCGGTTCTACCGCACGGGCGACCTGGCCCAGTGGACCTCCGACGGCAAGCTGGAGATCCTCGGACGACTCGACCGGCAGATCAAGCTGCGCGGCAACCGGATCGAGCTGGCCGAGGTCGAAGGCGTGCTGCTGACCCACCCAGACGTGCGGGCCGCCGCCGTCGTGGTGGTCGGCGACCCCAGCGCGGACGCCGTCCTGTGGGCGTTCGTGGTGGCGCCTGACCGGCCTGAGGTCACCTCGGAGCTGTGGGAGCACGCCAGCGAGTCGCTCCCGTACGCGGCGACCCCCCAGGAGTACGTCACCGTGGACGCCTTCCCGATGACCGGCAACGACAAGGTCGACTACCCGGCCCTGCGCAGCCTGGCCATGGAGCTGCGCAGCACCGCGGAGACCACCGTGGACGAGGCCGGCCTCCCGGCCGCCGGCACCGGGGACGCGCTGGTCGACTCCCTGGTGGCGCTCTGGAAGGCCATGCTGAACCGCACCGATCTCGGCCCCGACAGCCACTTCTTCGCGCTCGGCGGGCACTCGCTGCTGGCGGTCAAGCTGCTGCAGGAGATCAAGAAGGCGACCCAGATCCGGCTCAAGCTGAAGGACATCTTCGAGGAGCCGACCCCGGCCGGTCTAGCCCGCAGGCTGCAGGCCGCCGAAGGAAGTTCCTGACGAGGCGCGGCCGGGTGATCCACCCGGCCGCCGACACGACGTAAGCGGCACTAATGGATAGGCGGGTTGTCTCGTGTTGGAGAAAGTCGAGGAAGTACGGGCTGTTCCGTCCGCGCGGCCGGGTCGTTCCCCCGGCGCGCCACCGACCATGGAATCGATGCGCGCCGACATCGCCGCCCAGCTCGACCTCGACCCCTCCGAGGTCACGGACGGCGCCGACCTGATCAGCCTCGGCCTCGACTCGCTTCGCGCGATGCGGCTGGCCGGGCGGTGGCGGCGGGCGGGGGCCAGGATCGTCTTCGCCGAGCTGGCGACGGAGTTCACCCTCGCGGCCTGGTGGTCGCTGGTCCGCTCCCGGCTGTCCGAGGCCGCTCCGGCCAAGGAGCCGGAGCCGGCCGTGGACGAGGCGGCGCCGTTCCCGCTCACCCCCGTCCAGCTGGCCTACTGGATCGGCCGCGGCGACGGGCAGGTCATCGGGGGCGTCGGCTGCCACGCCTACCTGGAGTTCGACGGCTCCGGCGTCGACCCGGACCGGCTGGAACGGGCCGTACGCGCCCTCGTCGCCCGCCACGGCATGTTGCGGGCGATCTTCCACGACGACGGCACCCAGCAGATCATGGACAGCAGCCCGTGGCCGGGCCTGACCGTCCACGACCTGTCGGAGCTCGGCGAGGACGCCGCCGAGAGCATCAGGGAGCAGCTGTCGCACCGCCGCTTCGACGCCTCCCGCGGCGAGGTGTTCGACGTGCGGCTGTCGCTGCTGCCGGGCGGACGGTCGAGGGTGCACTTCGAGGTGGACTTCCTCGTCGCCGACGTGCTCGGCCTGCAGATCCTGCTGAAGGACCTGGCCCGGCTCTACCTGGAGCCCGACGCGCCCATGCCCGCCCTGGCCTGCTCGTTCCCCCGCTACCTCGCCGCCAGGGGGACGGAGCGGGCGGCGCGGCGTACCCGCGACCAGGAGTACTGGCGCGGCCGGCTGGACGAGCTGCCCGGCGCGCCGCAACTCCCTCTCGCCACCGAACCGGCCATGATCGCCCGGCCCCGATTCGTGCGCCGCGAGAGGTGGCTGCCGACCAGCGCGTGGCAGCGGATCCAGGAGCAGGCCCGCGTGCACGGGCTGACCCCCGCCATGGTGCTCGCCGCCGCCTACTGCGAGGTGCTGGCCGCGTGGAGCGGCGAACCGCGGTTCCTGCTCAACCTGCCGCTGTTCGACCGGGACGACACCGTCCACCCGGACGTCGCCCATCTGGTCGCCGACTTCACCAACCTGATCCTGGTCGCCGCCGACCTCTCGGAGCCGCAGCCGTTCGCCGAGCGCGCCAGGACCCTGCAGGCCCGCTTCCGCGCCGACGCGCGGCACACCGGCTATTCCGGCGTCGAAGTGCTCAGGGATCTGGCCCGCAACGGGGAGCACACCGGCGCGCCGGTGGTGTTCGCCTGCAACCTGGGGACCGAGCTGATCGTCCCTGAGGTGCGCGAGGCGTTCGGCGAGCCCGGGTGGATGATCACGCAGACCCCGCAGGTCTGGCTCGACCACCAGATCAACGAGTACGACCACGGCCTCCACCTGGCCTGGGACGCGGTGGAGGAGTTGTTCGCGCCGGGGGTGTTGGATGCGATGTTCGGGGCGTATGGGGGGTTGCTGGAGTGGTTGTCGGAGGGTGATTGGTCGCAGGAGGTTCCTGTGTTGTTGCCTGCCGGTCAGGTTGTAGTTCGGGAGCGGGTGAACGATACCGCTGGTGTGGTGCCGGATGGTGTGTTGCATGGTGAGTTTTTCGTTCGGGCGGGGAGTGAGCCGGGTCGGGTGGCGCTGATCTGTGCGGGCGGTTCGGTGTCGTATGGGGAGTTGGCGGCTCGGGCGTTGGGGGTGGCTGGTCATCTGGTTGCGGTGGGGGTGCGGCCGGGTGATGCGGTGGGTGTGGTGGTGCCGAAGGGTCCGGATCAGGTGGCGGCGGTGTTGGGGGTGTTGGCTGCTGGTGGGGTGTATGTGCCGGTGGGGGTGGATCAGCCGGTGGCGCGTCGGGAGCGGATTCTGGCGCGGGCGGGTGTGTGTCATGTGCTGACTGAGGTGCCGCAGGGGGAGCCGCTGCCCGGCCCGGTGGTGGTGTCGGCGGATATGTCGGCGTATGTGATTTTCACGTCGGGGTCGACGGGTGAGCCGAAGGGTGTGGAGGTCTCGCATCGGGCGGCGTTGAACACGGTTGTGGACGTGAACGAGCGGTTCGGGGTGGGTGCGGGGGATCGGGTGCTGGCGGTGTCGGCGCTGGACTTCGATCTGTCGGTGTACGACATCTTCGGCCTGCTGTCGGCCGGTGGCGCGCTCGTGTTGCCCGAGGAGGGTGAGCGGCGCGACGCGCAGGCGTGGGCCCACCTGTGCGAGACCCATGGCGTGACCATGTGGAACACGGTGCCGACCCTTCTCGACATGCTGCTCACGACGGTCGAGCAGGCGCCCTCCTGCCTTCGCCTGGCGCTGGTGTCGGGTGACTGGGTGGGGCTGGATCTGCAGGCGCGGCTGGCGGCGCGGAGTGGCGGGCGGTGCCGGTTGGTGGCGTTGGGGGGTGCGACGGAGGCGGCGATCTGGTCGAACGCGTTGGTGGTCGATCGGGTGCCGGCGCATTGGACGTCGATCCCGTACGGGTTCCCGCTGCGTAATCAGCGGTATCGGGTGGTGGACGGCCGTGGTCGTGACTGCCCGGACTGGGTGGCGGGGGAGTTGTGGAT
>NZ_SMKP01000288.1:0-8700 GCF_004349015.1 Nonomuraea diastatica | reverse complement strand
GGTGAGGGGAGGGCTGCGGTGGTTCGCCGACCGGCTCTTCCCTCCTGGCGCGAACCCGCACGACACCGTGCCCGCCCTGCTGGTCCTGCTGACCGTCGTGACCGGCATCGTGGACGCCGTCAGCTTCCTCGGCCTGCACGGCGTCTTCGCCGCCAACATGACGGGCAACGTCGTCTTCCTCGGCTTCGCACTGGCCGGGGAGGAGCGGCCGACCGTATGGGGGTCGCTGGTGGCCCTGCTGTCCTTCACTGCGGGCGCCTGGGCCACGGGGCGGACTACCCGGCGGGCGACGAACCCGCGCCGGGCGTTCGTCCTGCTCACCGCCGCGCACGCGCTGCTCGCGGCGGCCGCCCTGGTGACGGCCCAGCTGGCCGGATTCCGCGAGCCGCCAGGGCAGGCGGCGCTCATCGCGCTGCTCGCCTGCGGCATGGGCATTCAGAGCGCGTCCGTACGCGAGCTGGCGGTGCCCGACATGAACACGAACGTCCTGACCACCACCCTCACCGCGCTCTTCGCCGAAGGCCCGGGGCGGGCGAGCCTGCGCCGGGCCGCCGGCGTCGCCGCGATGTTCCTCGGGGCGCTCGGCGGCGCCACGCTGCACGTCACCACCGGCCCCGTGCCCGCACTGGCCGCGGCCACGGTCCTGCTCGCCCTCGTCGCCTTCGCGGCCCGCTCCGCCCGGTGATGGGCCGGACGTGGACGGATCAGGCCACCCCGAACAGCCATGTGCTCACCCGTGACCGGGTCTGGAACGTCCCCGCCGGGCGCCACATGGCCAGCAGCGTGTCCTGCAGGATCTCCTCGGCCGTACCCCGGTCTCCGGCCGGCCGGAACAGGAACGTGAACAGCGGCCCCGCGTACCGCTCGGTCAACGCTCTGGCGTCGCCGTCCGCCCTCCTGGCCAGGACGAGCGCATCCGGATCGGTCGGTCTCATCGGATGGTGCGTAGCATCGCCGCCCTCCGCGGGTTCACTCCAGGAAGAAGTTCGCCAGCGCACGGGCGACGGCGGCGGGGTCGTTCTCCATCGGGATGTGGCCCGCCCCTGGAACGCGGACCAGCGTGGTGTCCGGCATCTCGGCGGCGAACCGCTCCGCGTGGCGCAGCTCCTGGAAGGTGTCGTCCTCGCCCCAGACCAGCGGTTTCGGCGTCTGGTCCGCCTGGAGCGCGGGGACGAGTCCGAGCGTGTACCGGCTGTCGGCCGCGCCCGCCAGCGCCATCCACGACCTGCGGACCCTGCGCGTCGTTCCACGGGTCGAGATAGTCCGCCAGCTCGGCCTCGGTGGCCGGGCGCCCCAGCGCGACGGTGAGGGCCGCGCGGCGGGCGGCCAGCAGTTCCTCGGCCGTCGTGGTGGCCACCACGGCGGGGTCGCGGTAGCGGGCCACGCCCGGAACCGGCCACGAGTCGTACATCACCGCATTGACCAGCGCCAGCCGCCGCACCCGCGCCGGGCCGGCCGCCAGCAGGTGCTGGGCGACGGCGCCGCCGATGTCGTGCCCGGCCACGGCGAGCGGCTCCCGCGCGCCCAGCTCGGCCGCGAACCTGCGCACCCATCCGGCCGCGCCGCCGCCTGCCGCGACGACGCCCCCGCCTAGCGTTCGCCCACTCCCGGGGGCGCCGGGTCCGGGCGGCGCGCTTGTGACCTTCGGAAAGGCCCGGTGGGCGGGTGACATGCCCTTGATGCGACACAAAAGATGTCTCTTGTGGTGGGAGCGCTCCCAATCAGCTCTTTGCGAGGTTTGGCGCTATAAATCCGGTTACACCGTGATAAACCGCACCATTGGTAACGGTTACGTTTCGCGGGATTGACGCACCGAGCGGGCAAGTGCACCCTTTGTGGGAGCGCTCCCAAAGACTCCCACCGCGGTGGAACGCAGGCCGCGGTGCTCTCCCCCACACATTCACCCGAGAAGGGGTCCACCATGATGATCAGCAAGCGTCGCGGCGGTCTCGCCGCGGCCTCGGCCCTGGCCGCGGTCGCGCTGACCGTGGCGTCGTGCGGTTCCGGCGGCACTTCCGAGTCGAGCGCCGCGCCGCAACCGGTCACCATCCGCGTGCAGACGTTCGGCGGCGGCAGCAACTTCGGCTACAAGAACGCCGTCGAGAAGTGGAACGCCGAGCACAAGGACATCCAGATCCAGCACGAGAACCTGACCGACCAGTTCGAGCAGCAGTACTGGCCGCAGATGATCCAGTGGTTGCAGGCCGGCAGCGGTGCTGGCGACGTGGTCGGCATCGACGAGGGCGGCATGGGCCTGGCCAAGGCGCGCACCGAGTGGTGGGCCGACCTGAAGGAGCACGGCCTGGAGTCGCGCAAGGCCGACTACCCCGCATGGAAGTGGGAGAACGGCGTCGCCGCCGACGGCAAGCTGTTCGCCCTGGGCACCGACATCGGCGGCATGAGCCTCTGCTACCGCAAGGACCTGTTCGAGAAGGCCGGGCTGCCCACCGACCGTGACGAGGTCAGCGCGCTGTGGCCCACGTGGGACGAATATCTCAAGGTCGGCGAGCGGTTCCAGTCGAAGGTCAAGGACACCAAGTGGGCCGACGGCACCAACACGCTGTACCAGGTGGTGCTCTACCAGGAGGCGGCCAAGAACGGCAACGTCTCCTACTTCGACAAGGACAACAACCTGATCGTCGACAAGAACCCGGCGGTCAGGACGGCCTTCGACTTCGTGCAGAAGCTGAGCCAGCAGGGCCTGACCGCCAAGCTGCGCAACTTCACCGACGAGTGGGCGACGGGCACCCAGAAGGGCTCGTTCGCCACGCTGGGCTGCCCGTCCTGGATGCTCGGCGCGGTCAGCGGCAACGCCGGCGACGACGGCAAGGGCAAGTGGGACGTGGCCGCGGTGCCCGGCGGCGGCGGCAACTGGGGCGGCTCCTGGCTGGCCGTGCCGAAGCAGTCCAAGCACCCGAAGGAAGCGGCCATGGTCGCCGACTACCTGACGCAGGCGAAGACCGAGGCGAGCATCTTCGCCGACTTCGGCAACATGCCGAGCAACATCAAGGCCCAGCAGGACCCGGCGGTGCAGGGCGCGAAGAACGAGTACTTCAACGACGCCCCCATCGGTGAGATCTTCGCCAAGTCCGCCGCCAGCCTCCAGCCGGTCTTCCTCGGCGTGAAGCACGCCCAGGTCAAGAACGCCACCGAGGCGGTCATCCAGGGCATGGACGACGGCTCAGTCCCGTACGGCAAGGCCTGGCAGCAACTGATCGACGACGCGGTCAAGGCCGCGGGCTGATCTCCCCGCCCGGTCCGCCCGCGGCGGGCCGGGCACGTTGCCGTGAAAGGTCTGTTATGAGCATCGACACCCTTCCGCGGGCGACGCGGGGCAACTATCGCCGCGCCCGTCCGCCCGGCCGCCGCTGGCGTTCCCGCCTGGACGTCAAGGCGATGCCGTACGCACTGGTGTCCCCGTATTTCCTCCTGTTCGCCGCCTTCGGGTTCTTCCCGCTGGTGTTCACGCTCTACTACTCGCTGTACGACTACGACCTGACCGGCACCACCGAGTGGGCCGGGCTGGGCAACTACACCGCGCTGCTGGGCGACGACGACTTCTGGCGCGCCACGGTGAACACGGTGTCCATCTTCGTCATCGCCACCGTCCCGCAGATGCTGCTGGCCCTGTTCCTGGCCAACGCGCTGAACAAGCGCATGCGCTTCCGGCTGGCGATCCGGATGAGCGTGCTGCTGCCGCTCGTCACGTCGGTCGTCGCGGTCGCGGTGGTGTTCACGCAGCTGTTCGCCCGCGACTGGGGCCTGGTCAACTGGCTGCTCGGCATGTTCGGGGTGGACAGCACGAACTGGCGGGCCGAGCGCGTGCCGTCGTGGATCGCCATCGCCACCATGGTCGACTGGCGCTGGACGGGCTACAACGCGATCATCTTCCTGGCCGGCATGCAGACGATCCCGCGCGACCTGTACGAGGCCGCCTCGATCGACGGCGCCTCGCAGCGCAGGCAGTTCTGGCAGATCACGTTGCCGATGTTGCGCCCCACCATGATCTTCGTGGTGCTCAACTCCACGATCGGCGGCCTGACGTTGTTCTCGGAGCCGATGACGTTCTACAACGGCAACCCCGACGGCGGGTCGCAGGGTCAGTTCCAGACGGTGGCCATGTTCGTCTACAAGGAGGCCTTCCGCGAGTTCGACTACGGTTACGCCTCCGCGGCCGCCTGGCTGCTGTTCCTGCTGATCCTCATCGGAGCGGCGATCAACTTCCTGTTCGTGCGCAGGATCGGGGGCACGCGATGACCATCTGGAAACCGTCCGTCCTCACGCGGGTCCTGCTCGGGCTGGCCATCTTCCTGTCGGCTTTCCCGCTGTACTGGATGCTGGTCATCGCCTCGCGGACGAACTCGGACGCGGTGGCCTCGCCGCCGAAGTTCCTGCCGGGCGGAAACCTGGGGACGAACATCATCGCGGTGCTCAACCACCCCGAGGCCAAGTTCGTGGTCGGCCTGACGAACTCGTTCATCGTGGCGAGCGTCGTCACCATCTCGGTCATCATCATCTCGACGCTGGCCGGCTTCGCGTTCGCCAACCTGAACTTCAAGGGGCGCAACGCGCTGCTGCTGCTCGTGCTGCTGACGATGGCGGTGCCGCTGCAGCAGATGGGCGTGGTCCCGCTCTACCGCCTCATGGTGAGCCTGGAGTGGACGGGCACGCTCAAGGCGGTCATCCTGCCGTACCTGCTCAACGGGTTCGGCGTCTTCCTGATGACGCAGTACACGCGGCAGTCCGTGCCGATGGAGCTGGTCGAGGCGGCCCGGGTGGACGGCGCCGCCACGCTGCGCATCTGGTGGAACGTGGTGCTGCCCGCGGTCCGGCCCGGCATGGCCGTGCTCGGCATCAACACGTTCATGCTCATGTGGAACGACTACATGTGGCCGCTGATCGTGCTGAACCAGGACAACCCGACCGTGCAGATCGCGATCAACTCGCTCAACGCGAGGTACTCCACGGAGTACTCGTTGATCTTCGCGGGGACCGCGTTGTCCATCATTCCGCTCATCGCAGTATTCGTCGCATTCGGCCGCCAAATCGTCGGCGGACTCATGGAAGGTGCGGTCAAGGCGTGACGACACAAGAGGAACAGACGCGTACCGGGCTGCGCTTCCCCACGGGCTTCGCGTGGGGCGCGGCGACCTCGGCGTACCAGATCGAAGGGGCCGTCACGGAGGACGGGCGAGGGCGATCCATCTGGGACACCTTCACCAGGAAGCCGGGCAGGGTGCTCAACGGGCACAACGCGGACGTGGCCATCGACCACTACCACCGGTACAAGGAAGACGTCGCCGTCATGGCGGAGCTGGGCCTGTCGGCCTACCGCTTCTCGGTCTCCTGGCCCCGCATCCAGCCGACCGGCTCCGGCAAGATCAACCAGAAGGGCCTCGACTTCTACAAGCGGCTCACCGACGAGCTGCGCGAGCACGGCATCGACCCCTGGCTGACCCTCTACCACTGGGACCTGCCCCAGGAACTGGAGGACAAGGGCGGCTGGCCCAACCGCGACGTCGCCTACTGCTTCGCCGACTACGCGGCGACGGTGCACGAGGCGCTGAAGGACCACGTGCACACGTTCAGCACCGTCAACGAGCCGTGGTGCGCCGCGTTCCTCGGTTACGCCTCCGGCGAGCACGCTCCGGGCAGGCGCGAGCCGGAGAACGCGATCAGGGGCGCGCACCACCTCAACCTGGCGCACGGCCTGGCCGTGCAGGCGATGGGCGCCCGGCGCGTCGGCGGAAGCGTGAACCTCTACGCGGTCACGCCCGCCACCGGCAGCGCCGAGGACCTCGACGCGGCCCGGCGCATCGACGGCCTGCAGAACCGGTTCTTCCTGGACGCCCTGCTGCTGGGCAGCTATCCGGAGGACGTGCTGGCCGACCTTCCCGTCGAGATGGGCTTCGTCCAGCCCGGGGACATGAAGATCATCAACGCGCCCATCGACGTGCTGCTCGTCAACTACTACAGCCGCTTCACCGTCTCGGGAGCACCGGGCGGCGCACAGTCGGCGGCCGCGGCACCCACGGACACGGGGTCGCCGTGGGTCGGCAGCGAGCACGTGTCGTTCGTCAACGGCGGCCGTCCGGTGACGGCGATGGGCTGGGAGATCGACGGTCCGGGCCTGGTCGAGGTGCTCACCAGGGTGGCCCGCGACTACCCCGCGATCCCGATGGTGATCGCCGAGAACGGCGCCGCCTTCGACGACGTGGTCGACGACGGCCGCGTGCACGACCACGAGCGGCGGGCGTACGTCGAGGCGCACCTCGGCGCCTGCAAGCAGGCCATCGAGGCGGGCGTGCCCCTGGAGGGCTATTTCGCCTGGTCGCTCATGGACAACTTCGAGTGGGCCTGGGGTTACGGCAAGCGGTTCGGCCTGGTTCGGGTGGACTACGAGACACTGGAACGGCTGCCCAAGGACAGCGCGCTCTGGTACTCGGAGATCATCCGGCAGAATAGGCGACATGAACCGACCGACTCTTGAGGCAGTCGCGGCTCGGGCCGGGGTGGGCCGGGGCACGGTGTCGAGAGTCATCAACGGCTCGCCGAACGTCAGCGCCAGGGCCCGCGAGGCCGTTGAGCTGGCCATCCGCGAGCTGGGCTACGTGCCCAACCGCGCGGCGCGGGCGCTGGTGACGCGCCGCACGGACACCGTGGCGCTGGTGGTGTCCGAGTCGCAGTTGCGCGTCTTCGACGAGCCGTACTTCGCGGGCACCATCCGCGGCATCGGCTCGGCGCTGGCCGAGACCGGCCTGCAGCTGATCCTGGCGATGGCCAGGTCGCCGGAGGAGCACGAGCGGCTCGAAAACTACCTGACAGGGCAGCACGTCGACGGCGTGCTGCTCCTGTCGCTCCACGGCGCCGATCCGCTGCCGGGCCGGCTGGAGGCGATGGGCGTGCCCACCGTGCTCGGTGGCCGGCCCGTCGGCCTCGACCCCTACAGCTACGTCGACATGGACAACAGGGCCGGGGCCCGGCAGGCGGTCAAACACCTGCTGAGCCTCGGCCGCCGCGCGATCGCCGCGATCGCCGGCCCGCAGGACATGGGCGTGGGAGTCGACCGGCTCTCCGGCTACCGAGACGCGCTGCTGCCCTCGGGCCTGCCGGAGCTGGTGTCCTACGGCGACTTCTCCGAGCAGAGCGGGGCCGTCGCGATGGCCGAGCTGCTGCGGACGCATCCCCAGCTCGATGCGGTCTTCGCCGCGTCCGACCCGATGGCGCTGGGCGCGATGCGCGTGCTCAAGGCCGAGGGGCGGGCGATCCCCGGCGACGTGGCCGTGATCGGGTTCGACGACTCCAAGGCCGCACTCAGCGCCGACCCGCCGCTGACCACCGTCCACCAGCCGACCGAGGCCATGGGCCGGCAGATGGCCCGGCTGCTCGTCGCCCGCATCAACGGCGAGGAGCTGCGCCAGCCCGTCGTGATCCTCGACACGCACCTGGTGCGCAGGGAGTCCGCCTGAGGTCGGGCCCGAGAACGGGAATGAGGTGGTCCACGTGGACAGCAGGACGAAGCGCCGGTTATCCGCGGCCGAGCTCGACGCGCTGGCCCGGCGCGCGCTGGGCGCGGGCGTCGCGTCCGCCACCGAGCTGACCGACGGCTTCGCCAACGCGGTCTGGCGGCTCACACTCGACGACGGCCGCGTGGTGGTGCTCAAGCTGTCGCCGCCGCCCGAGCTCGACCAGCTCAGCTACGAACGTAATCTCCTGCGCATGGAGGCCGCCGCCTACGAGCACGCCCTAAAGGCGGGCGTCCCGGTGCCGTCGCTGCTGCGGGCCGGCTTCGACGACCCGGTGCTCGGCGGCGACTACCTGATGCTGAGCGCGCTCGACGGCGTGTCGTGGAACGACGTCAAGCCCGACGGCGAAGACGCGCTGCGCAGAGAGCTGGGCCGCCACCTGGCCAGGTTCAACGCGGTGACGGGCGAGGTGTTCGGCTACCCGCACGCCGGCATCGTGGGCGCCACGTGGCGCGAGGCGTTCCTCGCGATGGTGGCCGCGCTGCTCGGCGACACCGAGCGTTATCCGGCCCCGCTGCCGCGCCCGGCGGCCGAGATCATGGCCGTGTTCGAGGCGGCCTCGCCGGTGCTCGGCGAGGTGACGACACCCCGGCTGGTGCACTTCGACGTGTGGGCGGGCAACGTCTTCCTCGACCTGAGCGGCCCGCCCAGGATCCAGGCCATCATCGACCACGAGCGGGCCTTCTGGGGCGACCCGATCGCCGAGTTCGTCACCCCGACGATCTTCGGTGAGCTGCGCGAGGACGATCCGCTGCTGGCCGGCTACCGCGAGGTGACGCCGCTGGAGCTCACCCCTTCCGCGCTGGCCCGGCTCGACCTCTACCGCGCCTACCTCTACCTGATCCTGCTGGTCGAGAACGGGCCCCGGCAATATCCGGAGGAGGAGTACGCCCGGGTCCGCGACCTCTCGCTGTCCGCGCTGGACGTCGTCCTGGACCGCCTCCCCCGCGGGTGACGCGAGCGTGCGGCCCGGCGTGGGGATGCCGTCCCGCCGAGCGCGAGACCACCACCGTGCCGGTGCCGCCGGTGGAGGCCGGCAGGCGCCCCGTCCGAATGTCGGACGCGGCCGGCACGGCGGCGCCCTCCCCTGCGGGCCGGTGCCAGGGCCCTCCGGTGGGGCGGTGCGGTGGTGCAGGGGGCGTGCGGCGGCCAGCAGGCGGGTGCGGAGGGTGGC
>NZ_SMKP01000287.1:0-8773 GCF_004349015.1 Nonomuraea diastatica | reverse complement strand
GCCCCCGGCACCGCACCGGACCCCTCCACCGGGCTCTCGGCGGGTCCTCGCTTCCGCCCCGAACCAGTACGCTTCAGCGACAACCGTCACAGGCCCGGCCGCGAGCGGCAGGGCCGAGGTCTTGTGAGGTAACCAAGCGTGCGCTAGCTTGGCTAGCGATGAGCGGTGACACCTGTGCCCACCGGGCCGCCCACGGCGAACTGGTCATCCAGCGCTGCACCGGCTGCGACCGCCGCAGCCACCTCCCAGAACCGGCCTGCCCCAGGTGCGGCGGCCGGGAGTTCCGCACCGAGCCGGTCTCCGGCGAGGGCGTGGTGCACACCTTCACGGTCGTGCACCGCTCGTTCGCGCTCGGCTACCACGGCCGCGAGCCGTACGTGGCGGCCTGGGTGGATCTGCGGGAAGGCCCCAGGGCGTTCGGGCACGTGGTCGGGTGCGCGCCGGAAGAGGTACGCGTCGGCATGCCGGTACGTGTGACGTTCATAGACGATCTCCCCCATTGGAGGCCCGCGTGAAGCTGGGCAACGTGCTGATTCCCGTCGCCGACCTGGACGAGGCGATCGCCTTCTACGGGTTGCCGGTGAAGTTCCGCGACGGCGACAGGTTCGCGGCGCTCGACGGTGGCGGGGTCACCGTGGCGCTGGCCGGGCCCGCCGAGCACGTCACCGCCTCGGCCGCGCCGTCGTACAAGGTGGACGACGTGGCGCGGGTCGTGCGGGAGATGACGGGACGCGGCGCCGAGGTGGTGCGGGCGCCCGAGGACGGGCCGCACGAGAGGCGGGCCGTGCTGCGCGATCCCTCAGGAAACGTCTTCGTGCTCTATTCGCCCCTCTGACCAGGCCCCTCTCTGATGCGGAGGCACCCCCCATGGCACGATCACCCTACGGCAACTACGGCCACGCGATCCTGACCGCGGGAGCGCTGCGCACGCCCGGCAGGGTGGCGCTGACGTACTGCGGCGAGCGGAGCTTCACCTACGACGAGCTCAACAGGAGCGTCAACCGCCGCGCGAACGCCCTGATGGCTGCCGGGATCACGCCGGGGCGGCGGGTGGCGGTGCTGCTCAACGAGACGTTGCGGGTGGCCGAGGTCTACCTCGCGCAGGCCAAGATCGGGGCGGTGACGGCGGCGCTGAACCCGTACTGGCCGGTGGAGACGGTGCGGGACGTGGTGGCCGCCTCGGGGTGCACGGCGCTGATCCACGACGCGACGGTCGAGGGAGTGGTCGAGCAGATCAGGGACGAGCTGCCGGCGGTGACCACGTGGATCGACGTACGCGAGCCGCTGGAGGGCTCGGACACCGAGCCGCCGCTCGGCGGGTTCCACGACGATCCGCTGGCGCTCTACTACACCTCGGGGACGACCGGGCTGCCCAAGGCCGTCGTGCACACGCACACGTCGTCGCTGGCCACGGCGCAGATCTGGCTGGACGTGCCGCGCGGGCCCGACGCGGTGTTCGGCACGGGAGCGATCATCTGGGGCATCGGCTTCCCCGCCATCGTCGGTCCCGCCCTGTACGCCGGGATGCGGCTGGTGCTGGAGCAGGACTGGGGCCCGGCGAACTTCCTGCGCGTCGTCCCCCGCGAACGGGTCACGCACGTGTCGCAGATCCCCTCGTTCTACACGGCCCTGCTGGGCTCGCCCGACCACGAGGGCGTGGACCTTTCGTCCATCCGGGTGATCATGCTGGGCGGGGAGCCGCTGGCCGCGACGATGCTCGACCGGATCAAGGCCAGGCTCCCGCAGGCGGCCGTGTTCTCGTACTACGGCCAGACCGAGGCGCCGTACACGTGCATGGGCCGGGTGGACGACGGCTCGATCCCGCTCGGGTCGTCCGGGCGCGCCCGCACGGGCAACGCGGTACGGATCACGAACCAGCGCGGCCACCGCGTGATCGACGAGGTCGGGGAGATCAACCTGGCCGGGCCGCATCGGATGGCCGGCTACGACGGCCTGCCGGACCGCACGGCGGAGGTGCTGCGCGGCGAGTGGTACGTCGGGGGCGATCTCGGGACGCTCTCCGCCGACGGCGTGCTGCGCGTGCTCGGCCGGCGAGAGGACGCGATCACCAAGGGCGGCGTCTGGACGCAGCCGGCGGTGATCGAGGAGGCCGCTTCGGCCCTCGACGGCGTGGCCGAGGCGGGCGCGGTCGGCGTGCCGGAGGGCGCGGCGGACCAGCGTGTCCTGCTGGCCGTCGTGCCGCGTGCCGGGCACTCGCTGGACGCCTCGAAGATCACGCTCTCGCTGGCCGACACGCTCCCCGCCCACCAGCGCCCCGACCACATCGTGGTGGCCGCCGAACTCCCGCACGCGCAGGATGCCTCCGGAGGCCCCGGCAAGCTGCTGCGCAGGAAGATCCGCGAGCTGTACGGGTGAGCGCGTACGAGCACGAGGTCAAGGGGCTGCTGCGCGAGGCGGGAGTGCCGGTCCCGCGCGGGGTGGTGGTGTGCGACGGCGGCTTCGGCGCGGCCGGCGAGCTGGACGCGCCGCTGGTGCTGAAGGCGTTCGGGCCGGGGCTGGTGCACAAGTCCGAGGCCGGGGCCGTGGTGCTGGGCCTGCGGCACTGCGAGCTCGCGGCGGCGGCCGCCGCGATGGCCTCCCGGCTGGATGTCGCCGGGTTCCTCGTCGAGGAGCAGGCGGAGGCCGGGGTCGAGCTCATCGTGGGTCTGGTGCGTGACCCGGGGTTCGGGCCGGTGCTGCTGGCCGGTCTCGGCGGGGTGTGGGCGGAGGCGCTGGGTGACACGGCGCTGCGGCTCTGCCCGATCACGGAGGAGGACGCCCGGAGCATGCTGGCCTCGCTGCGCGGGGCCGCGCTCCTGCGCGGCTGGCGCGGCGGCCCGCCGGTGGACGTGGACGCGGTGGTCGAGCTGCTCGTGACGGTCGCCGGCCCCGGCGGGCTGTGGGAGCGGCTGGAGCTGGGCGAGTTCGAGCTGAACCCGGTCATCGCCGGCCCGTCCGGGGTGGTGGCCGCCGACGCCCGCCTCCTGCCCGCCGCGACACCCGCGCGCGCGGCGGCGGGGCCGCCTGCGGACTTCCTGCCCCTCTTCGAGCCCAGGGCCGTGGCGGTCGTCGGCGCGTCCGCGACCCGGCCGAACTTCGGCAACATGTTCCTCGGCTTCTACCGCGAGACGGGTGTCCCTCTGGTGGCGGTGCACCCCGAGGCGGACGAGGTGTCGGGCGTGCCCGCCGTGCGCTCGCCGGCGCCGGCCGACGTGGACGCGGACGTGGATTACGCGCTGGTCGCCGTGCCGGCCGAGCGCTGCGCCGACGTGGTGCGGCAGGCGACAGGGATCCCGTTCGTGCAGGTGATGAGCGGCGGGTTCGGGGAGGCCGGGCACCACGAGCTGGAGCAGGAGCTGGTCGAAGCGGCGCGGGCGGCGGGCACGCGACTGCTGGGCCCCAACTGCATGGGCGTCTACTGCCCGCGCGGCCGGCAGACGTTCGTCGGCGGCGGGCTCGGGACCGCCGGATCCGTGGCCCTGATCTCGCAGAGCGGCGGCCTCGCAGGCGAGGTGATCAAGGTCGGGGAACGGCGCGGGCTGGCGTTCAGCCGGGTCGCCACGGTCGGCAACGCGGCCGACGTGACCCCGGCCGAGCTGCTGCGCTGGCTCTCGGGTGACGAGGAGACGCGCGCGGTCGGGCTGTACCTGGAGGATCCGCGCGGCGGGCGAGAGCTGTACGAGGCGCTGCGGGCGACGGACCTGCCCGTGGTGCTGCTCATCGGCGGGCACAGCGGGCAGGGGCGGCGGGCGGCGGCCTCCCATACGGGCGGGCTGGTGAGCGACCGGCGGATCTGGGAGGCGGTGGCCGAGCAGGCGGGCGCGGCGCTGGTGTCCGGCCAGGACGACCTGATCGGGGTCCTGGCGTACTTCCAGGCGCACGGCTCGCGTGTCGCCTCCGGGGACGGCGTGCTGGTGGTGGGGCCGAGCGGCGGCGCGAGCGTGCTGGCCGCCGACGCGTTCGACGGCGCGGGTGTACGGCTCGATCCGCTGCCGGACGACGTGCTCGACGCGCTGCGCGGGCTCGGCGTGACCGCGACGGGCAATCCGCTCGAGGTGCCCGTCGGGCCGCTCGGGCGTGCCGGGCTCGTGCCCGAGGTGATCGGCACGATCATGTCGTGGCGGCCGTACCGGGACATCGTGGCGCACGTGAACGTGCAGGCCTTCTTCACGTACGGGGACGCGGCGGAGCCCCTTCACGCCTACGCCAGGGCAGTCGCGGGGGCTCAGGAGGCGCTGCCAGGCGCCCGGATCACCCTCGTCACCAGGAACGGCGACTGCGCGCTGGAGGGCGTCGAGGACGAAGTGAGACGGATCGCGGCGGCGGCGGGGATCCCCGTCTACCGCTCCATGGAGGCGGCCGCAGCGGCCATCGCTGGGGCCGTCGCGGCAGGAGGGCGCCATGAGGCTGCTTGACGGCAAGGTCGCGCTGATCACGGGCGGGGCCCGGGGCATGGGGGCGGCGCACGTGCGGCTCTTCCTGGAGGAGGGCGCACGGGTGGTGTTCGGCGACGTGCTGGATGACGAGGGCAAGGCGCTGGCGGAGGAGACGGGCGCGGTCTATGTCCGGCACGACGTGACGAGCGCGCAGGAGTGGGAGCGCGCCGTGTCGATGACCACCGACCTGTACGGCAAGCTCGACGTCCTGGTCAACAACGCAGGGATCCTGAAATATCGGCGCATTCACGAGATGTCGCCCGAAGACTTCGACCAGGTGATCGACGTCAACCTCAAGGGCTCCTGGCTGGGGATCAGGTCGGTGATCGACCCCATGAAGGCGGCCGGGCGCGGCGCCATCGTGAACATCTCCTCGATCGAGGGCTTCATCGGCGCTGAGGGGCTGTCGGCGTACTCGGCCTCGAAGTTCGGGCTGCGCGGGATCACCAAGTCAGCGGCGCGGGAGCTGGCCAGGTTCAAGATCCGGGTCAACTCGGTGCATCCTGGCGCGATCAACACCGCGATGGCCATGAACCCCGACATGGTGAACGAGGTGGACGCGGACACGTTCATGAAGTCCATGGTCATCAAGCGGTTCGCCAAGCCGGTCGAGGTGTCGCACGTGGTGGCGTTCCTGGCCTCCGACCGGGCCGGTTACTGCACGGGCAGCGAGTTCACGGTGGACGGAGGACTGCTGACCGGGGCGGGATACTAAGATCTCACCCCAAGGTAGATCTTTTGGGTTTAAACCACCTTAGTCGGACATTTCTGGCAGCATCCTGACCTGCGGTTCTTTCCCAAGAAGAGTCGACTCTCTCTTGGGGCGTGCTTGACCTGGGGTTACTCAACGGTAACCTCGCTCATCGCAAGAGATGACAAGCCACCGGTTCCGTCACACCATTCCCAGGGCGCTTCCTGACCCAGGTCTGCGTGGACGAAACCGGTCTTGCCCGGAAGGTTCCCCACGCCTCCATGACGCCAGAGATGCAGAAGTTCATCGAGCTGCTCGAGCGTCAGCTCGGCTACTCGGAGAAGGCCGGCGCGTACACCAAGTTCGGCTCCTGGTACGGCAAGAACGTCGAGTTCGACGCCGACTACAGCTCCGCCCCGTGGTGCGACATGATGTTGTCCTGGGCGGCGCACAAGCTCGGCTACGACGAGTGGATCGGGCAGTTCGCCTGGACCGTCGCCCACGCCAAGTGGTTCAAGGAGCAGGGCGCGTGGGGGAAGAAGCCCAAGCCCGGCGCGATCGTCTTCTACGACTGGAGCGGATCCAACAAGATCAGCAGGATCGACCACGTCGGCGTCGTGACGCGGGTCGAGGGCGGCACGATCTACACGATCGAGGGCAACATCGACGGCGGCGTCGCCAAGCGCAAAGAACGTGACACGAGCAAGGTCGTCGGCTACGGCTACCCGGAGGAGATCAAGGCACGCCTGGACGAGGAGGCCGCCCAGCAGGCCAAAGAGGCCAAGAAGAAGGCGGAGGAGCGGGCGGAGGAGCCATCGAGGCCCGGCAACGACGTCGGCGTGCTCGAACTTCCCGCGGACGAGGCGCTGTCCGGCACGATCCCCCGCGCCGAACGCGACGAGCCCGCCCGCGCGCCGCACTCCGGCGGCCGCGACGCCGCGCCCGCCCCGGCTCCGTCGAAGAAGGCCGAGCAGGAGGCCACGGTCCAGGGCTCCGCGAGCGCCACCGGCAAAGAGCCCGCCAAGAAGGCCAAGCACGCCAAACCGTCCACGGCCGACACCACGGCCGCGACCGCCGACCCGCACCCCACGCACGTCGACGCCTCGGTCACCGGCCCGATGCCCGCCGTGTCCACGCCGACGCTGGTCGGCTCGGCGCTGGTGGCCGCGCTGGCGCTGCTCGCCGTCGCCAAGACCCGCCGACTGCGGGCCGCCGCGTCCGCCACGGCCGGCACGGGCACCCGCCCGGCCCGCTCGAACGCCGGCCGCCGTCGCCGCCGCAACGCCGCCCCCGCGCCCCGGCGCCGGCTCGCCACCCGGCCCTTCGACCTCGCCACCGACGCCCCAGAGCTCCGTACCACGGACACCGCCGCCCTGCGCTCCCCGCGCCACACCACGGACACCACGGCGCTCCGCTCGCCGCGCCATGCCTCCGACACCACGGTGCTCCGCTCACCCCGGCGCGCCGGGGACACCACCGTGCCGCGTTCGCCGGACGCCGCCGAACTCCACGCCTCTCACCGCCTCGCGCGTGCCGGGGACCGCCGCGCGGCGGACACCGGGCCTTTCACACCCGCCTTCGACAGGACTCCCGCCGAGACGGGGCCACTCGAGATCGTCCTCGACACCGGCCCGCTCGACCGCGTCGTGGACACCGGACCGTTCGAACGCGTCGTCATCCCGGGCGCGACGAGCAGCTTCGACGCCTTCGCCCCCACCACGAACACCGGCGACGCCTTCGGCCCCCTCGTCACCGTCGGCCACCCCTCCGGTGTCCACGCCCCGTTCCCGGCCACACCCGTGGGAGCCGTTGCAGGAACCTCCTCCCAGGCGCACCCCGAAGCCCTCGCAGGGGCACCCGTGGGAACCCTCGCAGGAACCTCCTCCCAGGCGCATGCCGGAGCCCTCGCGAGGGCACCCGTAGGAGCCCTCGGCGGAACACCGGCCGGAAGCCGCGCCGGAGCGCCCGTCGCAGGCGCCATCGGAGCATCCGGCCCGCTCGCCAGCCCCACCACCGGCGACTGGTTCCCCGGTAGCCGACTGGACGCTCATTCCCGAAACGACAGACCTGGCCGCACCTCCGGCGGCTCACCGAACCGCTCCTCCGGCGGCGGCAGACCTGGCCGTACCTCCGGCGGCGGGCCGGGCCGTACCTCCGGCGGCCCCTATCGCGGACGGCGGCGGCACGAGCGGCTGGCCGAAGAGCCCGCGTTCGCGTCCGACCTCCCGTCGCGCGGCCGCCGCCACCGCCGCTCCCAGCCCGGCCCGCCGGACGTCCAAGGGCCTCGCCCCAGCGGCGCGCCGCAACCCGCCAGAGCACCGTACGCCGGCCGCCAGGAGCCCGAACAACACGGGCCCGCGGGACTCACGCAGTCCAGGCGGTCCGGCGAGGGGCGCAGCGCCGAAGGGTTCGTCCAGGACCTCCCGCTGAAGGGCCGCAGGCACCGCAGGACGACCCGTCCCGACGACGGCCGCCAGCTCGCCGCCGCAGCCACCACCCGCCCCGGAAAGGGACGCCACCGCGCCTGACCGGCCTCCCGACCACACCGCAGCGCGACGCGAAAGCGTCCGAAGGGCGTCCCTACCTGAGCCCGTGCTCGGCGGCGAAGGCGGCCAACCGGGAGACGGCGTCGCGGCCACGCGTCCAGGGCCGTACGATGAGCCGCTCCACGCCGAGCGCCTCCCACGCGGCCACTTCGTCAGGGGAGGCCAGCGCGTAGGCGTGCGCCGTCACGGGGACCCCCGGGCCGAGCCGGTCGAGCTGCGGCCTGATCGACTCGATCGTGTGCGGCATGCTGATCCACCCGTCGCATAGCCGGGCCACCCTGCGCAGCGCTGCGGCCGACTCCCCACCCGCGAGCACGGGCAGCCGCCGCTGCACCGGCTTGGGTTCGAACGCGACCTCGGGGAACGCGTAGAACCTCCCGGAATGGGCCACCACCGGGTCGCTCCAGAGCCGCCTGACCACCTCGATCGCCTCGTCCAGCCGCGCCCCGCGCGTGCCGAACGGGATGCCGGCCGCCTCCCACTCCCCCCGATACCAGCCCGCGCCGACCCCGCAGATGGCCCGTCCCGACGAGACGACGTCCAGCGTGGCGAACGCGCGGGCCGACACGAAGGGGTGTCGCAGGGCCAGGAGCTGCACCGCCGTGCCGAGCCTGACGCGGGACGTGAACGCGGCGAGCCAGCACAGGTACGCGGGCGCGTCGAACAGCGGCGTGCCCGGCTTGATCCCCGGCCCGGTGGCGCCCGGGTACTCGGCGAGCGTCAGGTCGGTGGTGAACACCAGGTGCTCGGGCAGCCACACCGACTCGAAGCCCAGCTCGTCCGCGGCCACCGCCACGTCCTTCCACGCGGCGGGATGCAGCAGCCCGAGCGGCACGCCGAACTTCACGGATACCGTTCCGGGCCGCCGTTGAGGATGGCGGCGCACAGGCGTTCGCGGTGAGCGGCCGCGGTGCCGTACGCGGCCGAGAGCGACCAGGCCCGCGCGAGCCAGAACCGCAGGTCCAGCTCCTCGGTGTACCCGATCGCCCCGTGCACCTGGAGCGCCACCCGCGCCGCGAGGACGGCGGCCTCCCCCGCGGCGGCCTTGGCGGCGCTGACGTCCCGCCCGGCGCTGGGCAGCGGCCCACGCACCCGTCCGC
>NZ_SMKP01000286.1:0-8920 GCF_004349015.1 Nonomuraea diastatica | reverse complement strand
CTACAACACCCGAAGGAGGCATTCCACCCTCGATTACCGCAGCCCGATCGACTACGAGCAGCAGACCATCGATAGAGTGCTGCTCGCCGCATGACAGCCGGTGTCCACATGTCGGGGCGAGCCCCCGACACCCGACCCTCATCTGCACGCGCACGTGACCATCGCGAACATGGTGCGCGGCCGCGACGACGGCAAGTGGTCGGCGATCGGCGCTGGCGGCCGCGACATCCACCGTCACGCCCACGCCGCAGACGCATTACTCAAGGCGCGTATCCGCCGGGTGCTGACACAGCGGTACGGCATCGCGTGGAAGCGCGATCCGCACACGGGCGCGTGGGAAATCGCTGCGATCCCCGAGCGGGTGCGTACGTTGTTCTCCAAGCGGGACGGACAGGTCAAGGCGCTGCTGACCAAGCTCGGCACCAGCTATGGTGAGGCCTCGCGCGAGGCCAGAAAGGTGGCTGCTGCCGAGTCCCGGCAGGCTCGGCTGCCGGACCTGGAGCAGGTGGATTTACGCGCGGACTGGCAGCGCCAGTTGGCGGCCGTCGACGTCGACGCGGCGGAGCTCGTGCACTCCTGCCGCCACGGTCGCGCGGTACTGCCGGAGCGGCCCAGCGCGCAAGAGATCGCCGCGTGGATCTGGCGTCCCGAGCACGGCCTGACCGCTCACCGGAAGGTGGTCACCCGTGCTGACGTGCTCGCGGCCGTCATCGACGCGCTGCCCGACGGGGTGCGCGATCTGGCCGAGGCCGAGGCGCTCACCGATGAGGTTCTGGCGTGCGGGCCCGCAGTTCGGCTGCCTGACTCCGGCGCGAGCCATCTGACCAACTCCGACCGCTACACCTCAAACGACATCCTGCACGCCGAGCAGGCGATCCTCGACAGCGTCCGCCGGCGCTACGACACCGGTACGGCGGTGGTGGGTGCCGACGTTGTCCGGCTGGCCCTCGGCACCTTCCAGGTCACCAACGGCTTGGAGCTGTCTGATGAGCAGCGGGTTGCGCTGGAACGGGTGCTGACCGCCGGGCACGGCGTGGAGGCGGTCATCGGGGTAGCTGGTGCGGGCAAGACCACGCTCATGGCCGCCGCCCGTGCCGCGTTCGAGGGACGCGGTCTGGTGGTGCGGGGCGCGGCCACCGCCGCGGTGGCGGCTGCCAACCTGACCGCCGAGTCCGGCATCTCCTCCAGAACGATCGCTACCTGGCTGCAGCGGATCAGCGACGCTGAGCGGCCGGGTCTGACCGGCGTGGACGTGCTGGTGGTCGACGAGGCCGCGATGGTCGACGACCGCGAGCTCGCCACGCTGCTGGGTGAGGCGGAGCGGACCGGCACCAAGATGGTCCTCATCGGCGACCCGGCGCAGTTGCGCGCGGTGGGTGTCGGTGGCGGTTTCGGCGCCGTCCACCGCCAGATCGCCAGCCTTATTCTGCGGGAGAACCGCCGCCAGCGCGACCCCATCGAGCGCAAGGCGGTCGAGTTGTGGAGGGCCGACCAGAAACACGAAGCTCTGCGCGCGTGGGGGCAGGGCGGCCGCGTGCACGCCGGCCGTGGGGCAGCCGACACCATGGCCCGCCTGGTCGCCGACTGGGCTGCGGCTCGCGAGCCGTACCGCACCGGCGCCCCCGAGGCCGTGCACGACGAACTGGCGGGGGTGCTGGTGCTCGCCGGCACCAACGCCGCCGTCGACCGGATCAACCTCGCCGCCCGCGCCGTACGGCGAGAGCAGGGCGAAATCACCGGCCCCGACCGCGTCTATCGCGTCGCTGGCGGCCGCAGCATCGCCCTGGCCGTCGGCGACCACGTGCGCGTACGCCGCAACGACTATCGTGCCCGCCGTGGCGAAGCCGAACGCGACGTGCTCAACGGCTACCGCGGCCACGTGACGGCCATCGACGAACGTGGCCGGGTCCAGGTCGAATGGCGCTACACCGGCCCCGATGGGCCGAGCCTGGCCAGCGAATGGATCGGCCCGTCCTACATCGCCAACGGCGGCCTGTCCTACGGCACGGCCATGACCGTGGCGGCCGCCCAGGGGACTCACCGCCGAGCACGCGCTCATCTACGGCATGGGCCTGGACCCGCACACCCTGTACTCGGCGATGACCCGCGACCGGGAAACCGCCCGCCTGTACTTGCCGCGGGAACTCCTGGAAACCGACGCGGACCGCGTCCGCCATGGCCAGGTTCGCAGCGAGGCCGACGAACTGCAGCGAGCCCTGTCCGCCTATGCCGCCAGTTTGGAGGACACACGCACCGACGCCTTCCTCACGCCCGAACCCGACCCCATTGCGGCCCCACCGGAGAAGGCCGCGAAGCCGGGCCGTGGCGCCGAACGTTCCGAACCCCGTCGCGAGGCCGAGCGCGCCCGTACGCACGATCTCGACGCCAACGAGGTCCAAGGCCCGGCCAGCTCCAACACCCCGGACAGCGTTGAACGCGCTGCCCGGGACGATGTCGAGCAGAAGGCGCTGAGCTCGGTGCGCCGAGCCACCGCCTTGCTGGCGCTTTCCCAATCCCGCTACGGCGTGGGCCTGCTGCCCGAGGCCGAGCTTGCCGCGCGTCTGCACGACCTCGATGAGCAGATCACCGCCGCGGACGCCAAAGCAAGGGCCGCCGAACGGGACGAAGACCGCTTCGCCCGCGAAGGCGGTGGCCGAGCCGAGCGAGAACTGCTGGCCAAACGCGAGCGGCTGATCGAGCAGGTGCGCCGGGTGGAGGCTGCGGCCACCGCCGAACAACAACTGCAGCGGGCGCGCCAGAGCATCGCCGAGACCCGGCAGCAACTGGAGGAACTGCGCCAGCGCGAGCTGGCCATCGCTCGCGAACTCGACGCGTTGCGGCCCTGGCACCGAGCCCGCCGCCGCGAACTGGAGAGCGAACTCCCCGAGGTTCTCGACCGTCAGGCCCGCCAGCATGCACGCCTCAAAGAGGTCCTGGAGCGCGGCACGGAACTGCAACAGATCGCCCGCCAGACCGCTGATGAGGCCCCACCTCAGGTCATCTGGCCCTTGGTACGCCGCCGCCACGACGACCTGGAGCGCGACTTCGACGCGATCCAGCGCAGTGCTCGAAGCGGCGACGTCACCGAGGCTGCTTTTCGCGCCCAGAAGGCCCGCGCCGCTCGATCCGACCTTAAACAAGAGCTTGCCGCAGTGAAGGAAGAGCAGACGCGGCGCGTTGACCTGCCGCCAGACCGGCGCGACATAGAACAGGCCGCGCGAGCTGAGCACGCGCAGCGACAGGTGGCCGAACATTATTCAAGCCGGGACATGTCAGAGCACAACCAGGCAAGCGCTCCACAGCCCGGCGGACAGCAGCACGCCCTCGCCACACCATCGAGCGCAACGTCGATGGTTGAAACTGCTTCACGGTTACGCCAGTTCCCGCGCCGACACCCTCGGCAACCGGGTGGCCTAGCTAGTACGCCAGTGACTCCTCGCGATCTTGGCGGCGGAGGTCGCATAGAGGCGGCCACCACGTGATCATTCGGAGTTTGTGAAGACATCTGAAGATTGCGGGATGGCCGTTGCCGACACTGTAGACCCTGACGGCTGGATGGTCACCTTCAACGACCTGATGGGCCGGATCGCCGGGCGCTTCGGCCGCATAGAGCCGCGTCGCACCGCCACCGCCTACGTCCGTGGGCTGCTGTCCGATCTCGACCGTAAGAACTGCTCGCCGGGCTGACCGGCCCGCAGACGATGCAACGCCTGCTGCGCACCGCGTGCTGATGCGGCGGAGCAATCGAAGGCCGGTGCGGCCAGCGCGCTCTGGTGCTCCCGGCAGGCGTCGTGCACCTCCGCGGACCGGATCGAACCACCCGGCTCGGCGATGTAGCGGACGACGTGGCGGCAGACGTGATCGACGTTGTCGCGGAAAAGCGGCAGCCCAACTCCCAGGCAAGAAGCTCAGCGCGGCGACGGCAGGACGGACAGCTCGCAGGCGTAGGAGTCAGCCGGCGCGCTCAGCGCCCAGACGATCATCGCCGCCAGCGTATGCGGCCGGATGCACAGCTCGGGATCATATGGGCGCCCAAAGGCGCTCCTTACCTCTCCCAGCAGGTCGGTCGCCGTCGCTGCGGGATAGACCGTGGTGACACGTATCCCATGGGCTGCCTCCTCCTCGCGCAGAGAATCGGCCAACTCCCGCAGTGCCGCCTTGCTGCCGACGAACGCCGACCAACGGGGGACACCGGTCATCCCGGGCGAGGCGTTGACGAAGATCACATGCCCCCTGGACCGCCGCAACGCGGGCAACGTCAGCCGCACCAACTCGGCGGCGGAGGCCACGTTCACCGCCAGCGTCCGCCGCCACGTCTCGGGGACTGCCTCGGCAACGGCTTCGACGGGAGAGATTCCCGCGCAATGCACCAGCGCCTGCACGTCCTGCAGTTCTCCCGCGTCCTCCAGTGCTCCCAACGCGGCAGCCAGGGTCCCGGGTTCGGCCAGATCCGCCTCGATGCCGCGCACATCCAGCCGCCCGACATCGCGCCCCACGGCGATCACCCGGTGCCCCGCCTCCACAAGCGCGCTGACCAGTGCCGTCCCAATCCCTCCGGTGGCCCCAGTCACCAGCACATTTCCCATGAGGCTCCCTTTCTCCGCGGCGCAGTAGCTGATCATCGCCTGTCAGGGAAGCGGCACACAACCTCGTGTACTACCGTCCCGTCCACACCTGGCTTCGAACCTGAACCCGTACTCGGACACACGCAGACCCGCGCCCCCGGACGGACCCTTCTGCTCGCTGATGTCCTGCACGGGAACGGCACCTGCCGAGAGAACCGCTTGCGTTCCACGTGCAAGTCCACCCGACAGCACTGGGAAAAAAATCAACCTGCACGCGGGAAGCGCTTCAAACGGCGCCTATTCCGCCAGGTCATCCGCTCTCGTGAACACCCCCGCCGCGACTGGGAGAGCGAACCGATGCTGCCCGATGCGCCGTACCTGCCCGCCCTGGCGACCTCGCCTGTCTCGGTGGCCGCCGAGTAACTGGTCACTTCTCCCGATGTCGAGGGCTACGACGTCCCGCTGGGGCGCTCACCAAGCACCCGCGATACTGAGGACGGCGTTGTCAGGAGCAACGAGCTGCGCGGTGAGCAACGCCGGTCCGATCGGTCCGTGGAGCAGGCCTGGGTTGCCGCTCGACTCCACCACATCAACTCGGCGCTCCGCACTCGGCGCAGTCCCGCGACCCAGGGCCGACTCAGAGGCGGCACGTGCACTCAGCAATCGGGCTCTCGCCAACCATGCCGGCTCCCCGGTGTGCCGGTGAAGCGCCATCAGGGCGAGACCCCGCCCCGCCAATCCGCAACAGACGCCGGCCGGTGCGGACCCGGAGGCCTCGTAGGCGTGCCAGGCGGCCGCGCGGGCGAGGTCGCCGTAACTTAGTGCATCTGCTTGGGCCTGATCGCCGGCGAACACCTGCTCGGCCGCCGTCCACAAGGCGACGTAACCGGCCGAGCCGTTGCACCAGCTCGCACTGAGGATCGCGTCGTCGCCACTACCGTCGGACTTTCGTGGCCACACCAGCCCTCGCCCCAGGGGCCGCGCGAATTCGGCAAGCTCCTGAAGGCGGTTGGCCAACCCCTCCGGCGGCGGGGTCGAGGTCGCCGTGCTCCAACGGAGCAGGGCCGTCAGCATGCCGGCCCAGCCGTGCGACGCGCCGAGCAGCGTGATCCCATCGCCCGTCTTCAGCGTGGGATGGTCCGTGAGGGCGGCCCAAAGGCCGTCTCCGATCGCGGTGCCCCTCGCGATGAGTTCTTGCTCGGGCCCCAGGAGCGAGACCAGAGTGGTGCAGCCCATGAGCAGGCCCGCTCGGCCGAAGGCCACGTCGAGGGCGTCGTCGGGCTGTGCGCAGCGTAGGAAGGAGTCGACAGCGGTCCGGCAGGTTTGGGAGTCCCCGCGGGCGTGTGCGACTAAGGCGTGCACCAGGTGGACGCCCCCGGCGTGGTGGAACAGCGATCCGTTCCCGAACAGGGAAGGCCCGATGCCGCGGCTGTCGTCGCGGAACGCGTTCGCGTCGGTCTCGGACAGGAAAGCCCGTGTCGACCACATATCGGCGGTGGCGAGCACGTCCGGGCGGTCGAGCGCGTGCGCGACGTGAAGCAGCGCGTAGGCCAGCCCGGCGGCGCCGTGGCCGATGGAGGCTGTCGGTGCCGGCAGTCCGTTCCTTTGCCGATTCCCCGTCGGGCTGAGGTCGGTCAACGCCTGGTCGAGCCCTTCGGCGGCCTGATCGAGGCCCAGCCGCAGCGCCCGTGGGGCTGCCCGCAGATCTGCGGCGGCGGCGTGGCGGAACGAGTCGGCAAACTCGTGGACCGACGGGTGGCGCTCGTGGGGCTCCTTGGCCAGCGCGCGGAGCAGGCACCGCTCGACCGCCGGGCTGCTGAGCCCGTAGTGCTCGAACGGCAACGGGGCGTCGGCCATCACCTGCCGCAGCATCTCGCCGGGCTGCAGTGAGAACAGATGGGTAGCACCCCCCGTAATGAGCAGGTACACCAGCGCACCCAGCGAGTACTGCTCCGAGGCCGCAGAAGGTTCAGGCAAGAACCCGGTCTGCTGGCGAGCCCGCGCGATCTCCGGGGCCTGATAGGTGTCGATGCCGCCGCGGACCGGCGCACCGCCGACGTCCGGCAGACACGCCGCCCCGAAGTCCAGGACGGTAACCTCGTTGTCCGGCCCTACCAGGACGTTGCGGGGGTGCACGTCGCCGTGGAGGACCCCGCAGGCGTGCAGACCGGCGTAGCAGTCAAGGACCCCCGCGGCAAGGTTGAGCAGCTCGGCGCGACGCTCGGGCCCGCGGAGGTCAGCCCCGGCGGTCTCCAGATCAACCCCCGAAACCCAGCCGAGCACCAGGGCCGGTTCCCCGTCGCCGTCGTCTTCCACCTGCCGCAACGCCGGACCGGCTCTGCCGGCCAGACGGCTCAACACCCGGGCCTCGTGACGCAGCGCGGTCAACGCGCTCGGTCCCGGCGACCGGCCCGGGCGCTTCACCGCGACGAACTCCCCGCGCTCTGTGCGCCCGAGATAGACCTCGGTGTCGTCGAGCACCCGGACGCAGCGCACGATCGTGATGTCGGCGACGCGGTCCCCCGAGGCCCAGAGCGGCCGAACGGCCTCGGCTGCGACATCTCCCTCCAGCGTCAGCAACCCGTCCGCGGCCAGCGCGCTCAGGACCGGGAAGGACTCCTGGAGCACGTCATGGGCGTCGCGCTGCGACGCGACGGCGAACTCCACGACAGCGTCGACGATCGATGTCGGGGTGCGGAAACGCTCGAGGAGCTCGGCGGTCGGACCGCTCACGACGCAGGTAGTCGTGCGGCTGTGCGGACGCGTCACGCAGTAGTCGCCGTCAGCGTGTTCGAAGCGAGCCCGCGTCTCGCGCGGCACCTGATCGACCGGCGTGATGACGACGTCGGTCGGGAGGACAAGCTTCGCTTGGGCGGACGTCATCGTCATCCGGTCTCGAGCACCTCGGTCCACGACGCTGGCGACGGCGTCCACGATGTGGCGTCGATGCCGCTGACCTGCAACCGATGCAACGCGAACTGCCACGGTTCCAGCGCCCCGGTGTCGGCGGCGCGCGCCACCCGCAGGTAGTGCGCAAGCCGGCGGCACAACCACATCCGCCAGCTCGTCGACCGTGCGCCACGTGCGGGACGCGGTGGATCCGCCCCCCATGACAGCAGCCCGTCGGCGGAGATGGGCGCCGTGAATGGCACCGCGAGACCAGTGAACCCGGCCACGTCCGCCGAGAGCTCCTTCGCGAACGCCGACAGCGCGGCGAAGTCGGCGAAGTAAGCGACGATGCGATCGGGCCGACAGAACCCACCGAGACCGGCTGCGACCTTGAACCCGATCACGCGCGCGCCCGCGCCACACGCCCGGACCACCTGGTCGAGAGCCTCGGGCGTCTCCGCAGGAAGTGGGCTCACGTACAGCTTGTACTGTGGCGAGTCGGCGATCGTCGAGCTGTCCGGCCGTGGAGCGAGCCAGTGATACCAGTGCTCGTCCTCGCTGCCCATCCAGCTGCAGGCGCGCATGACGTCGCCGACCCGGTCCGCGCCGAGGGCCGAGGCGACAGCCGCCCGATCCGGGAGCCGCCGACGAAGGCCGGGTGAGAGCGGACGCCTCCCGTAACCGTAGAGACGCAGTGCCAGGTCATCCTCCGGTAGCGGGCCCAAGGCCTGGGCGTAACGCAGGGCAGCGATCGACTGGTCTTGCGAGGGTGGCTCGACTGCTTGCGCGGCGGCCACCCTGCCCGCGAGATACCGCGGGCCGGAGACGAAACCATCGCCGTCCGCGACCTCGAGAATGCCGTCGAGCAGCAGCCGCTGGACGGTCGCGCCCGATTCCCTGATGCTGCGCGCCGCGAAGGCCGGGAGTGGACCCGGTTCGAGCAACGCGAAGAACAACAGCGCTGTCTCGAACGACAGCGAACGCACCGCGAGGTCAGATCCGGCGCGTGGCACGAGCGCGCCGTACACGTCACCGTCCGGATGACCGCTGCGCAGCGCGGCCTGCTCGTCGGGCGGAAGCCGGTCCAGCAGGACCGCCGAGTATTCGCGGTTAGCGCGGTAGATCATGGCGTCCCGAGAAGCGGGTGGCGGGCCGCTCACGTAACTGCGTTACTGGTCGTCGTCCGGCAGCTGCGCAAGCTGATCCTCGGCGGTGGCCAGGTCACGCAGCTGCGCCTCGACCTGCTCACGGGCGCGTGCCGCGGCGTCCTGGGCGTACTGCGCCATCTTGAGCTTGACCTCCAGATCGCGCTTGAGTAGCGGCAGGTCGGCCGCGTCGAGCAGCAGACGTGGCTGCACACGCGGCAGCTCGACGCGGTCCAGGATCGGGTCCCAGATGTCGGCCGGGTCGAAGTTGATGAACGCGCTGGGCACACCACACGGCGGAGGTGGAGGCGGGGGTGGTGG
>NZ_SMKP01000028.1:0-70850 GCF_004349015.1 Nonomuraea diastatica | reverse complement strand
ATCCGGTTCGTCGCACCGCCCCCACCCCCGCCGCGGGAGCCGGGTCGTCGCCCCCGGACCGGCGCGGGAACCGGTTCGTCTCGGCCGGAACGTCTGGGCCGCAGCAATCGGGGCCCGGCCGTGTGGGTCGGGCCGTGTGGGCCGGGCCGTCTGTACCAGGCCGTCCGGGCCGGGGCGTCTGCGTCGGGGCGTCTGCGTCGGGGCGTCGCGTCCCTCGGTCCTCTTCGGGAGGCCCGCGCGGCGGGGCGTTTCGGGAGTCCGATCCGTCGGTGGGGATAGGGGTTTGGCTATTGCGGTCGGCGAGCCGATCACGGACACTTCCCGCGTGGACAGGGATCGGTTCGCCAGATTCGCGGTGGTCATCGCGACTTTCGTGCTCACCCCTGTGCTGCTCGAAATGCTGGCCTGGTACATCGAGGGCGAGGAGTACAACGTCTCCCGTGCCATCACCGTGATCTCCGTGGTGACGGGGCTGGCCTTGATCGCCCTGATCGCCGGCCGGCTGCGCGGTCGGCTGCCGACCATGCTGGTCACGGCGATGACCGTGACGGCGGCCGGGGGGATCGTGCTGGGGTTCGCGGCCGGGTTCGGGCCGGTTCTGTGGAACGGGCACATGTCCGGCGAGCTGCTCGGCCTGTCGATGATCGGGATCGCCGCGTTCACCTGGCTGACCGGGACATACCTGCTGGTCCTCTTCCGGCGCGGCCTGTACGTGCCGCATCTGGAGGCGACGGCGGGCCCGTCGCCGACCACGACCAAGCGCAAGGTGATCGGCGAGTCGGAGATCCTGATCCGCACCCAGCCGGACATCAGCGCGGCACTGGAGAAGGCGCTCGGGAGCTGTGTCTCCGTGATCGACCAGGACGATCTGCACTTCGTGGCGTTCTTCAGTCCTGGCGGCTGCGCCTTCTACGCCGACGTGCTCGACGACGCCGACCTGCAGCACTTCTTCCACGAGTCGACGCCCGAGGAACGCAGGATCTCCTATCTCAAGCTGGGCCGCCAGCTCGACTGGATCGGACAGCGGCTCGACTCGCACCTCAGGCTGCTGGAGAGCGGAACGGTGATCAGGACCGTCCTGGACGTCGAGCGCGGCGCGCTCTTCCACTACTGGGTCGACCACGGGCGCTACGTCGTGGGCGTCACACTCGACCAGCGCAAGGTCGGCGAGGCCGACGACAAGATGGCCAAGCTCGTCGACATGATCCGCGGCCATTTCACGCTGCCGCCCATCAACCAGCGCAGCCGGCCGGAACCGGGCGGAAGCCTGCGCGCGATCAGGAGAGACCAGGCGTGGCCGGAGTCGGGCTCCTGACCACCGGCGTGCCCGTGCGACGGCACGCTGTCCTCGGACGGACCACCCCGCAGGACACGGGCCGGGAGCCGCGTCCTATCGACCGATGGGGACGATCCGCACGTCGCGGCGTTCCGCAACCTACTCGGCCGCCGACGCCCCAGCCGGTCGCCGATGCCCCAAGCCGGTCGCCGATGCCCCAAGCCGGTCCCCGACGCCCCAGCCGGTCGCCCGGCCGCAGCCGGTCCCCATTGCCCCGGCCGGTCGCCGGGTGGCTATCGGGCGGGCTTGCGCCCCCACGGAAAGCGGCGGCGCCTGCGGGCGGGCTCCACGCGGGCGACGGTGACGCCGCTGAGCTCGCCCACGGTGCCGGACTCCACCGCCGCGAGCGCCGCCAGCACATCTCCCTCGATCACGAACTGCACCGGACCCGCCACGTCCACCACGACCGCGGCCGCCTGCTCCTGGACGGCGGCCCGGCAGACCTGGAGCGCGGTGGCCTGGATGGGCCGGGCGTCCTGACGCCACCTGGCCAGCGCGCCGGCGCCGGTGAACGCGAGCACCGCGTGCCTGCCGTCCTGCCCGACGAGCTTGGGCAGAGCCATCTCGCTCTCCTTCTCCTGCCGGAGCCCGTGCGCGCCGACCTCGGCCTCGGTGAGCAGGGCGACCACGGGGACGAGCAGCCTGGCGCCGCTCAGCGCGGCCAGCACCTCGGCGTCGCCGGCCGTACCGGCCTCGAAGGCGGCCAGAGCCGCGGCGACGGCGGGAGCGGCGCGGCCGTCGTCGTGAGGATCCAGAGGCTGCGGAATGCTCGGCACAACCCCCGAGACTACCCGCGCCCGGATTCGGCCCCCAGTTCGGCATGCGGCGCGCGCACGCCGGCGACGAGGACCGGGGGGAACAGTGATCAGAATCGCCGAGCCGCTCGGCATCCCCGCCGGATCGCACAGCGTGTGACCGTGCCGGTCGCGTTCCGGGTCGGCGAGAAGGACACGGAGCAGGCCTGGGTCGGCATGGTCATCCGCGGATCACTCCGCATAACCCGACCTCTCCATAGCACCAGAGCCGCACGATCGGCATGCAGGTGACATCATGATGCCGATGCGGATCGCGCCTTCCCCTCGACGCGCAACTCGCCGCCATACACCGCGTGCTGGGCACCAACCCGGTGCTGACCGCCGTGCTGCATCAGGCCAGGACCCTCGACCTGCCCGGCTGGTGGGTCGCGGCGGGCGCGATCGTGCAGACCGTTTGGAACCACGTGACCCGGCGCGACCCGGGCTATGGCATCAAAGACTACGACCTGATCTATTACGATTCGTCCGACCTGTCCCGGGAGGCCGAGAACGTAGTGATCAGGGCCGGGCGCCGGGACCCGCCCACCCGCACCTGCCCGGCGCCGGCCACCACACGGTCGGGACCGGCACCCACCACGCGACGAATCCAGCGCCGACCCGCGCGATCGGCACCCTGCGTCAGGACGCGCGATCGGTTCCCTCTGTCAGGCCGCGCGATCGGTCACGGGTCGACCACGGTGAGGGTCAAGAGTACGCCCCGTAACGATGGCCGGCCGGTGAAGGGTCAGCGGGCGTTTCCTGGAGGGCCATCGGCCACGTACGGGGGGTGGCTGAACCAGGCGAAGCCGTAAAGATCGAAAAAGAGCCGGCGATCAGCCGAGCTCGGCGATGGCGGCGACCGGGCCGCCGCCGGACGGCCCCTGGTGGACGGCGGCCACCGAGACGAACACGGCGGGGTCGCCCGTGACAGAGGCCGCCACCCCGCCCACCGTCGCCTTGATCTGCCGGTGCCAGTGCACGTCGGAGTCGTCCAGCATGATGTTGCGGCGGCCCCGCACCCGCCCCGAAGGGTCGGCCTCGCACTTCATGAACACGTTCACCAGCCGCCCGCCGAGGTCGGAAGGATGCGGGCGCTCCGGCAGCGGCAGCCCGGAGTCCCTGATGGCCTCCCAGATGCCGTCGGCGTCGAGGGCGTCCTTCATGACGCTGTGGCCGATGCGGTAGCGGCCGCCGATCCCGCGTACGTTCCCGACGAGGACGATCTGCGCCCGGTCCAGTTCCACGCCGGACGAGCACGAGGCCACCGACGAGTAGAGCGACAGGTCCTTGTGGATCTGGTCGGCGCGCGGCATGTCGATCTCGCCGAGCGCGACGGCGATGCCGAGGGCGGTGGTGGAGTTGGACAGGTCCATGGAGGGGCCGGTCTCCTCGATGGCGGTGTCCTGGCCGCGGCTCTTGGCGTCGGTGATGGTGGCGAGGGTGAGCAGCGGCGTCTTGGTCTGCACGTAGTGGACGTCGCGCGGGTCGTCGATGCCGGCGATCTTCATGGCCTCGCGCACGCCCGCGGCGACCTTCTCCACCATGGCGGGCCTGCCGATGTCCTCGGGGAGGATCACCTCGCTCATCGCCACGCCCACCGACAGCCGCGGCTCCTCGGACGGGGGCGCGTCGGCCGTGGTGGCGAAGACGGTGGCGTGCGGGCTGAGCACCCCGTCGGTGCCGCCCGACCAGACCAGCGGGACGCTCTCCGGCGCCGGGTGCCCGTGCTCGGCGAGCACCTCGCGGAAGGCGCGGTCGGCGAGGATGCGCGTGTAGTCGTTGACGCCGCCGTTGCCCTCGGTCTTGCCGACGACGGCGAGCACCCGGTCGGCCTCGATCACCCCGTCGGCGATGAGCCGTGACAGCCCCGAGGCGTCGGTGACGCTCTCGATGGGCACCTTGCGCACTTCTATCGGGTCCGGCATGCGAAGCCCCTTCTTCCAGTACTTTTCCCCTGCCCTGGCCCCTGTCCTCGCGACGCTAGCCGAGCCGGTCAGCGGGGTTCATGGTCAATGTCTGCCCAGGAACGCCGCGGACGATGTCAACGTGCGCTGAGCGACGGCGGTAGGGTCGCGCCTGTGATTCGCGAAGCGCACGCCAACGGGATCAAGCTCGGTTTCCGGGAGGAAGGCGATCCTTCCGCTCCCGCGCTCCTGCTGATCCACGGGCGCACCGCCGACCACAACGACTGGAACGGCATCACCCAGCACTTCGCCGCCCGCTATCACGTTCTGGCACTCGACCTGCGCGGGCACGGGGCGAGCGACCGTCCGGGCGAATATCCCCTGCCCGCCATGGCCGAGGACGTCGCCGGGCTGCTCGACCACCTGGGCATCGAACGCGCCACGGTGGTGGGGCACTCGCTCGGCGGCATCGTGGCGTACCTTCTCGCCATGAGCCGTCCCGAGCGGGTCGAGCAGCTCGTTCTGGAGGATCCGCCGCAGCCCTACCCTCTGGAGAACCGCGCGCCGCTCGTGGAGGACGGGTCGACGCGGTTCGACTGGCGGATGATGCACGACACCGAGCGGCAGCTGGTCGACCCCGATCCGGCCTGGCGGGAGGGGCTGGCGCGGATCACGGCGCCGACGCTGGTGGTGTCGGGCGGGGCGGCGAGCCCGCTGCGCGCGCAGGATGTGGCGGGGTTGATCCCCGGAGCCGAGCTGGTCACGATCGAGGCCGGCCACCTCGTCCACGTCAACGCGCGCCGCGCGTTCCTGCGCGTGGTGGACGACTTCCTGAACGGGTCGCCGGCGGCTGCCAGATCGTCGAATGCCTGAACCGATCGGCGGCACCTGCAAGATCGTCGAACCGGCTCCCGACTAAACGCACCTGGCCGGGGCAAACGTGACATTGTGCCGAAGATCCGCCAAGGTGGAGAGGTGCGAACGAGGCTCAGCGATCATGTGAAGGACCGGCTGGGCACGTTCGGCCTGATGGCGCCGTCCGTCGCGCAGTGCGCGGTCGGCGCCGCGCTCGCCTGGCTCGCCGCCATCGAGCTGCTCGGCCACCCGCGGCCGATCTTCGCACCGATCTCCGTGCTCATCTGCGTCGGCGTGGGGCTCGGGCAGCGTCTGCGCCGGGTGATCGAGCTGGTCGTCGGGGTCAGCCTGGGTGTCGGCGTGGGCGACCTGCTGGTGTCCTGGATCGGCTCGGGCGCCTGGCAGCTCGCGCTCGTGGTGGCGCTGGCGATGGCCGTGGCGGTGCTGCTCAACAGCGGAGCGCTCTTCGTCGCGCAGGCCGGCTCGTCGGCCGTGCTGGTGGCTACCCTGGTGCCCGGCGAGGACGCGGGCGGCCTGGACCGGATGGCCGACGCGCTCACCGGCGGCGTCATCGGGATCGCGGCGGTCGCGCTGCTGCCCGCCAGCCCGTTCATGATCGCCGCCAAACACCTGTCCGGGGTGCTGGACGCGCTGTCGACGGTGCTGGAGCAGGCCGCTGCGGCGATCGAGAAGCGGGACGTGGAGCTGGCCGCCGAGGCGCTGGAGGAGGCGCGCAACACGCAGGGAGCGGTTGAGGAGTTCGAGGCGGCGCTGGAGACCAGCAAGGAGATCGCCATGATCTCGCCGGTGCACTGGCACCGGCGAGCCCGGCTGGCCCGCTACGAGACCGCGGCCGTGCCGGTGGACCTGGCGCTGCGGAACGCCCGCGTGCTGATCAGGCGCACGCTGGCCTCGCTCGGAGAGGTCAGCCCTCCCCCGGCCGCGCTGGCCGAGGCCATGCGGGAGGTGTCGGAGGCGGCGCTGCTGCTGCAGCTGGAGCTGGGAGCGGGCCGCGAGCCGACGCTGGCGCGGCAGGCCCTGCTCGCCGTCGCGGCCAGGGAACGGCCCGCACAGCTGGGGTTCTCGGCGCACGTCATCATCGCGCAACTGCGTTCGGTGGTGGTCGACCTGCTGCAGGCGACGGGGATGGGGAACGAGGAGGCGACGGCCGCGCTGACCCCGCTGGACGAGCCGAGCGGCGGCAACACCCACCGCCGGTGACCGCCCGTCACGACGGGACGGTGAACGTACGCAGCACGTCGGCGATCTCGTCGGCCTCGGTGAGCTTCCCGGAGGCCACGGCGATGACCAGGTCGTAGGCGCTGTCGTCATCGGTGTCGAGCACAACACCGTTGAACCGCAGAAAGACGTCCGTGACCAGCCACGACAGCCGCTTGTTGCCGTCGATGAGCGGATGGTTGACCGCCAGCGACTGCAACAGGGCGCCCGCCTTGGTGAACAGGTCGGGATAGGCCTCCTGCCCGAACATGGCGGAGCTCGGCCGGTGCACGGCCGAGTCGAGCAGGCCGAGATCCCGCACAGCCAAGACGTCGCCGAGCTCAGCCTCGGCAAGCTCCAGGACCTGCTCCAGAGAGAGGTAACGGGTCATTCGCCGAGCCGATCAAGAACGGTCCGCCAACGCTCCCTGGACTTCGCGCCAAGGCGGCGCACCTCCTCGTCGGCCGCGTGCCGGGCGAGATATTCGTCCACGGCCGCCAGCACGACCTGCTGCATGCTGCGCCCCTCGGCGTCGGCGCGCTTGCGGAGGGCTTCGGTCTGCTGGTCGCTCAGGCGAAGGGTCATGGCCATGCCCCTCATCGTAGGCCGGTGAGTGGTACCACCGCGATACCACAGTCCCCTATTACCCTAAGCGATCACACGATTACGCACGCTTTACGGCCGACGGGCTGCGCCCGGCGGCGCGGGTCAGGCCGACAGGCGCTTGAGCCGGGTCACCGCCTCGTCGATGACCTCGTCCTTCTTGCAGAAGGCGAACCGTACGAAGTGCCGCCCGCGTTCGGGATGGTCGTAGAAGACCTGGGTCGGGATCGCCACCACCCCGGCCAGTCCGGGCAGCCGGCGTGTCAGCTCCAGGCCGTCCCCGAAGCCCAGCGGCCGGATGTCGGTCTGCACGAAATAGGTGCCGGCGGGCTTGAGCACGGAGAAGCCCGCGGCCGTCAGCCCTTCCATGAGCCGGTCACGCTTGTCCTGAAGGCCGGCCCGGAGCGCGGCCACCCACTCCAGCTCGTGCCGCAGCGCGTACGCCACCGCCAGCTGCCACGGGGCGCTCGACGTGAACGTCAGGAACTGCTTGACCGTCTGCACCGCCGTGACCAGGGCGGGCGGCGCGCACACCCAGCCGGTCTTCCAGCCCGTGACCGAGAACGTCTTGCCCGCGGACGAGATCATCACCGTGCGCTCCCGCATGCCGGGCAGCGTGGCGAGGGGGATGTGCTCGACCCCGTCGAAGGCGAGATGCTCGTAGACCTCGTCCGTCACGGCGATCAGCCCGCGCTCCTGGCACAGCTCCGCGATGACGGTCAGCTCTTCCCTGGTGAACACCGTGCCGGTGGGGTTGTGCGGCGAGTTGACCAGGATGGCCCTGGTGCGCGGCGTGACGGCGGCGCGCAGCTCATCGGGGTCGAACGTGAAGCGGCCGGCCTCCGGCCGCATGGTCACGGCCACCAGCCGGGCCTGGGCCAGCGCGATAGAGGCGGCGTAGGAGTCGTAGTAGGGCTCGAACGCGATCACTTCGTCGCCCGGCTCGCACAACGCCAGCACGCTCGCCGCGACCGCCTCGGTGGCGCCCACCGTGACGAGGATCTCGCCTGCCGGGTCGTAGGGGAGCCCGTAGTGGGCCGAGCGGTGCTCGGAGATCGCCTGCCGCAGGTCGAGCACGCCGGGCCCCGGCGGGTACTGGTTGGCGCCCGAGCCGATCGCCTCGACCGCGCGGTCGAGCATCGCGGCGGGCCCGTCAGTGTCGGGGAAGCCCTGGCCGAGGTTGATCGACCCGGTTTGCACGGCCAGCGCGCTCATCTCCGCGAAAATCGTCGTGCCGAAGGCGCGCATCCTGGAAACAAGTGGTTCGGTCACGTGCCCACACTATTAGTCTCGTGCCGTGATCTCTCGGGTCGTGCTCGCCCTCGCCCTCACGGCGCCTCCCGCCATGAACCCGGCTATGAGCCCCACCGTGACCCCTGCCATGACCCCCGGCATGGCCGCGCGGCATCCGTGCCCCGTCGCCATGCCACCGCGCACGACCTGCGGCTTCCTGGAGGTCCCCGAGCGAAGGGACGCTCCCGGGCGGACGGTCAAGGTGGCGTACGCCGTGCGCGTGGCGGGCGCCGGTGACCGCGAAGCGGATCCGGTGGTCTTCATGGGCGGCGGGCCGGGGTCGGCGTCGATGGACACGATGTCCGTGCTGAGCACGATGTTCCCCGACCGCGACGTGGTGACGGCCGAGCAGCGCGGCGGCCGGCACTCCGAGCCCTCGCTGGGCTGCCCGGAGACCGCGCAGGCGCTGCTCGGGCGGTTGCGGCGGCCGGCCCCCGACATGACCGCCGGCACGACCACCGGCATGACCGCCGACGTGGCCGCGGCCGCCGTACGATGCCTCGACCGGCTCCGGGAGGAGGGCGTCGACCTGCGGGGATACCGTACGCGGGAGATCGCGGCCGACGTGGTCGCCCTGCGCGAGGAGCTGGGGTACGACGCGTGGCACCTGTTCGGGGTCGGCTACTCGACCAGGGTCATGCTCGGCGTGGCCGCGGCCGACCCGCGGGGTGTGCGTTCGGTGGTGCTCGACTCGTTCCTTCCCGTGGGCGCCGGCCGCTACGACGGCGCCGATCGCGACCTCGGCGGCGCGCTCGCCAGGCTGGAAGTCGGGGAGCGGTTCGCGGCCGTGCGGGCCAGGCTGAACGCCTCGCCCGCCCGGGTGCCCACGACGGATCCGGTGCTCGGCAGGGCGTTCACGGCCCGGGTGACCGGCGACGACCTGGCGGCGATCATGGCCGGGGCGCTGCGCGGGGCGGACGTGGCCGCGGTGGCGCCCGCGCTGGTCGGCGGGCTCGCCGAGGGGCGTGACGAGCTGCTGCGGCCGCTGGTCGACGCCGCGGGCGAGCGGCTGGCGGCGCGCGTGTGGGGGTTGTATCACGCGGTGCAGTGCCAGGACGAGGTCCCGTTCAACACCTTCAGCCCAAAATCTCGACTTTTCACCATAAATGCGGACAAAGCGGTATGCGATGCTTGGCAGGTGTCCAGGTCAGAGCCCGTGAACGCCACCCCCTCGGCCCCCGTCTACGTCCTGGGCGGCCGATACGACCCCGCCACCCCCGCCGCGACCGCCAGGTCCGCCGCGCAGGCCCTGCCGGACACCCGCTTCGAGGAGTTCGCCGGCGCCTCCCACGCCGTCTTCCTGGCCAGCGCCTGCGCCCGCCAGAAGATCGCCGCGTTCGTGACCGACCCGGCCAGGACGCCGGCAGCGCCCTGCGCGGAAGCCACCGCCCGGCCGGGCGACCTGCACGTCACCGGGGCCCCTTACCTGATCTCCCGATCCCCCTGGCTGGCCGCGCCCTTCGCGGCGTTCGCGCTCGCCTCACTGGTCCAGCTCGTCTCCGGGGCGCTGCGAGGCCGGGCGCCGGCGGCGTTCGGCGGGCTGGCGGGCGTGGCCTTCACCGGGCTCATGGGCCAGTCCGCGCACACCCTGGCCCGCGCGAACGGCTCCGCCCTGGCCGTCGGCGTCCCCGGCACCACGGGCCCGTACACGTGGATCGCGGTGGCGTCGGCCGTGCTGACGGCCGCGGCGCTGCTCCGCGATCGCGGATGGCCCCAGATCGCCGCGACCGTCATCGCCACCGGATTCCTCATATGGTGGTTCACCTGGTTCCTGTGACGCGCATCCGTGAGCTCGACGCTCTCCGCGGCTTCGCGGTGGGCGGGATCATGCTGGTCAACACCTGGCAGCACAGCACGAAGCAGCAGACCGGCCTCGACTGGACCATCGAAGCGCTGTTCCAGAGCCGGTTCTACCCGATCTTCTCGATGCTGTTCGGCATCAGCTTCCTGCTGTTCCTGCGCGGCAACAGCCGGTGGGCGCTGCTGAGCAGGCTGTTCTGGTTGTTCTGCTTCGGGCTCGTGCAGCACACCTTCTACGAGGGCGAGGTGCTGACCGACTACGCCTTCTACGGCGCGGTGGTGCTGTTGCCGGCCTCGTTCCTGGCGCCCGGCCTTCCGGTGCTGGTGCTCGGGCTGGCGGTCGTCGTGTGGGCGGTGGCCGTCGGCGGCGGGTCGCTGCTGATCCCCGGCCTGTTCCTCGTCGGCATGGCGCTGTGGCAGTTGCGGCCGCCCAGGTGGCTGCTGCTGCCGTCGTTCGCGGTCGCCGCGTCGGCCACCGCGTTGCTGACGGCCGCGTGGTCGTCCACGCACGCCTGGAGCACCTACAGCGTGGCCGCGCTGGCGGGCGCGGCGGCGTACTCGCTGGGGCTGCTGCTCGCGCTGCGGCCGTGGTCGGCGGCGGTGCTGGAGCCGCTGGGCCGGATGGCGCTAACCAACTACGTGTCGGGCACCGCGATCATCATGCTGGCGGGCCCGGTGCTCGACACCGACAGGACCCGCTGGTCGGTGGTGGCCTTGGCGGTGGCGACCGTGGCCGCGCAGGTGCTGCTGAGCAGATGGTGGCTGGCGAGGTTCAGGTACGGCCCGCTCGAATGGATCTGGCGGTGCCTCACGTGGTTTCGGCGGGTCCCCAACCGGCTAGAGTCTGGCCGTGACCAGAATCGCCCTCTGCCAGATCCCGGTCTCTCCTGACCCGCCGGCCAACCTCGAAAGAGCGAGGGAGGCGCTCGCCCGAGCCGAGGGCGCAGACCTCGCGATCTTCCCCGAGGCCACGCTCACCCGCTACGGCAGGCGCATCACGAGCTTCGCCGAGCCCCTCGACGGGCCGTTCGTGTCCGGCCTGGCCGAGGCCGCCAAGGAGCACGGGCTCGCGGTGATCGCCGGCGTGTTCGAGCCGGGCGAGCAGCGTGTGCACAACACGGCCGTGGCCATCGACGCCCAGGGCACGGTACGCGCGGCGTACCGGAAGATCCATCTGTTCGACTCGTTCGGCGCGAAGGAGTCCGACCTGGTCGAACCGGGCGCCGAGCCGGTGGTCGTCGAGCTGGCCGGGGTGCGGGTCGGGCTGATCACCTGCTACGACGTCCGCTTCCCCGAGCTGGCCAGGGCGCTGGTCGACCAGGGCGCCGAGCTGTTCGCGGTGATCGCGGCCTGGGGCTCGGGCCCGCTCAAGGAGGACCACTGGGTGACCCTGGTGAGAGCGCGGGCGCTGGAGAACACCATGTGGACCGCGGCCATCGGCCAGGCGCCCAACCCGGCCGAGGCGTCCGACGGCTACGGTGTGGGCCGCAGCATGCTGGTCGACCCGCTGGGCGTGGTGCGCGCCGATCTCGGCACCGCACCGGGTGTGCAGGTCGTGGAGGTCGACCACGAGCAGACCGCGGCCGCCCGCACCACCTTGCCGTGCCTTGAACATCGCGTGCTGCGGGTTCAACAGATCGTAAAGTAGGAGCGTGAGCGGAACGCAGATGCAGAAGGTTGTCCCGCCGCGTCTGCTCGTGCCATATCTGTCGGGCAAGCGCACGGTCATCTCCGGCTACGTCTACCGGGTGCAGGATTGCGTCAGGTTGACCACGCCGGAGGCGCTCTACTACGGGCTCGACCTGTCGTTCGATGGATCGGAGCTGTTCGCCGAAGTGCCCGAGATCTACGTCATGCGCTGGTTCGCCCGCGACATCGACACCTACGCGGTTCCATACGGACCGCACATGGGCGGCGACTGGAGCGACGCCCCGCCGTTCGCCGGCAACGGGTTCACGACCTCGTCGGACCACGTGGTGCCGCAGTTCCACACCGTTCCGATGCCGATCCCGGCCGGGGCGGAGATCATCCGCGTCACCGGTGAGGGCGAGCGGACCTTCGCCCACTACGACGGGCTGACCTGGCGGCCCTCCGCATGAGCGACGAGATCGTGCCGATCGCCGCCGGGTTCGTGGCCCGTTTCGGCGAGCGCACCCTGCCCGCCGCCCTCGGCCCCGACAGCGACCAGGTGGTGGTGTTCAGCGAGACGGAGCTGGAGGGGTTCGAGCCGGCCTCCGGCTACTGGCGGCGGGTCGTGCCCAGGGCGCAGCTGGAGTGGCTGGTGCTGATCCGCACGGTGGGAGCGTTCGGCGGCGAGCCGTGCATCGTGCTCGACGAGGACGACGACGGCCTGCACATCGCCTACACCGGGCACAGCGGGATGAAGGCGGAGGCGCTGGGCTACTGGATGGTCGACCACGGCGCCTACGAGGTCGTGGTGCCCCGCGAGGAGGTCTTCTCGATCCGCGTCGAGCGCATTCCTGTGCCGTAGGCGGGGTCTAACCGGCGGGGGTGCCGAGGCCGCGGTAGCGGGCCTGGCGGGCGGCGAGCCGGTCGGCGGGGGCCGCCCGCAGCAGCTGCGCGATCTCGTGCTCCAGCGCCCGTCCCACCCGTTCGCAGAAGTTTCTCGGTTCGTACGCGGCGTCGGGCACCTCGGGGATGACCCGGTCGACGATGCCGTCGCGGCGCAGGTCGGTGGCGCGGATGTGCTGCGCCTGGGCGATCTCGGGGGCGAAGTCGACCGAACGGTAGAGGATGGCGGAGGCGCCCTCGGGCGGCAGCGGCGACAACCAGGCGTGCTGCGCGCAGAGCACGCGGTCGGCGGGCAGCAGCGCCAGCGCCGCCCCGCCCGCGCCCTCGCCGAGCAGCAGGCACACCGTGGGCGCGTCGAGCATGACCAGCTCGGCCAGGCAGCGGGCGATCTCGGCGGCCAGGCCGCCCTCCTCGGCCGCCTTCGACAGGTCGGCGCCCGCCGTGTCGACGACGGTCACCAGGGGCAGGCCCAGCTCGGCCGCCAGCCGCATGCCGCGCCTGGCCGCGCGGAGCCCGGCCGGGCCCAGCGGCGAGTTGGCGCGCTGGAGCCGCCGGTCCTGGCCGAGCACCACCGCCGGCGCGGTGCCGAACTTGGCCAGCGCCAGCAGCAGCCCGGGTTCGTTCTCGCCCTCGCCGGTGCCGCTGAGCGGGGTCACGTCGGTGGCGGCCAGCTTGAGCAGCGTGCGCACGCCGGGCCGGTCGTCGCGGCGCGAGCGGGTGATCGCCTCCCACGCCTCCACGGGCCGCAGGTCCTCCTCGGGGGGAGCGCCGGCCACGACGGCGGACCTGTCGGCGGCGAGCACGGCGAGCGCCTTGATCGCGACGTCGCGCGCCTCCTCGGCCGACACCACCGCGTCGAGCAGCCCCTTGCGGTGCAGGTTCTCCGAGACCTGCACGCCCTCGGGAAACGGGTAGCCGTGCAGCGACTCGAACACCCTCGGCCCCATGAAGCCGATCAGCGCCTCCGGCTCGGCCGCCGCGACGTGCCCCAGCGACGCCCACGACGCGAAGACCCCGCCGGTCGTCGGATGCCGCAGGTAGACCAGGTAGGGCAGGCCGGCGGCGCGGTGTGCCTGGATCGCGGCGGTGATCTTCACCATCTGGACGAACGCGACCGCGCCCTCCTGCATCCGCGTGCCGCCCGAGGCCGGCGCGGACAACAGCGGCAGCCGCTCGCGCGTGGCCCGCTCGACCGCGTTCACGAACCGCTCGGCCGCCGCCACCCCGATCGAGCCCGCCATGAACGAGAACTCGCAGGCCGCGATGGCGACCCTGCGCCCGTCGAGCCGCCCTTCGCCGGTGATCACGGCCTCGTCGTAGCCGGACTTGACGCGGGCCGCGGCCAGCTCGTCGGCGTAGGAGGAGCCGCGCGGCGCCGGGTCGGCTGGCGGCGCGTCCCACGATGTCCACGAGTCCTTGTCGAGGACCGTGTCGATCAGTGTGCGCGCGTCCGGACGGCTCACTATCACTCCCTAGAAGTCGGACATCCTTGCAATGGTGACGCATGAGAGCGCCGTCCGGTGCCGCGGGTGGCGGATCATCGTTCGCGCGCCTCCAGCCAGGCGAGCACGGCGTCGTTGTCCTCGCCGAGCGCGGGCGGCGCGCTGTGCCCCACCCCGGTCAGCCCGTCGAACCGCAGCGGCGGCCCCGGCAGCTCGATCTTCCCGAGCACCGGGTGCTCCACCTCGACGACCAGGCCCTGAGAGCGGGTCTGCTCCCAGGCGTAGACCTCGTCGATCGACCTGATCGCACCCGCGGGCACTCCGGCCTCGGCCAGCCTGGCCAGCCAGTGGGCGCGGTCGTGGGCGGCCAGGGCCCGCTCCATGTCGGCGATCAGCTCGTCGCGGTGGGCGAACCGCTCCCTGTTGGTGGCGTATCGCGCATCGATGGGATCGATGCCGAGCAGGGCGGCGACCTTCTTCCACTGGCCGTCGTTGGCCGCGGCGATCAGCAACATGCCGTCGGCGCAGCGGAAGGCGCCGTAGGGGGCGATGGAGGCGTGGTGGTTGCCGCCGGCGCCGGGCACCTTGCCGCCGACCGTCCAGGCGGTGCCGTGGTAAGCGTGCACGCCGGTGACGGCGGCCAGCAACGACGTGCGCACGACCCGGCCCTTGCCGGTGCGTTCGCGCTCGTAGAGTGCGCCGGCCACGCCGTAGGCGCCGTGGATGCCGGCCAGCAGGTCGGCGATGGACGCGCCGACGCGGTAGGGCTCGTCGGGTGAGGGGCCGGTCAGCGACATCAGGCCGGCCTCGCCCTGGGCGATCTGGTCGTAGCCGGGGCGGCCGCCTTCCGGGCCGTCGTGGCCGAACCCGGTGATGGACAGGATGACCAGGCGGGGGTTGAGCTCGTGGAGGTGCTCGACGGAGAAGCCGAGGCGGTCGAGCACGCCAGTGCGGAAGTTCTCCACGAGGACGTCGCTCTGGCGGACGAGGCGCTCGATGAGCTCCTTGCCCTCCACGGATTTCATGTCGACGGTGATGGACTGCTTGTTGCGGTTGGCCGCCAGGAAATAGGTCGAGATGTCGTGATCCGGCCCGGCAAACGGCGGTCCCCAGCCCCGGGACTCGTCACCGCCGTCCGGATGCTCGACCTTGATCACTCTGGCGCCCAGGTCACCCAGCATCTGCGCGGCGTGCGGCCCGGCCAGGGCCCTGGAAAGATCGAGCACGACGATGCCGCCGAGGGGTCCGAGCAAGATCAACCTCCTACATGCGATCCAAGGGCGAAAGAACATTCTCTCAGGCGCGGGGCCACTCTCCTCTACCCTGGTCCGATGAATCCGCCGGCCGCTGTCATCGGGAGGCTGCCCCCGTCGTGCGGCCCGGTCCGCCTGGTAGCCGTGGACGGGCCCGCGGGGGCGGGCAAGACGACGTTCGCGCGGCGGCTCTCCGCGGACCTGGGGTGCCAGGTGATCCACAGCGACGACTTCCCCGTGCCGTGGGACGACGGGCCCGGCGGCTGGTTCCACGCGCTGGAATCGCAGGTGATCGACCCGCTGCGACACGGCCGCCCGGGGCGTTTTCGCAGGTACGACTGGGTGCGGGGCGAATACGCCGAGGAGGTGACCGTGCCGGTCGCGCCGGCGCTCGTCATCGAGGGGGTCGGCACGGCCAGGGCCTCGGTGGCGGAGCTGCTGGCGTACACCGTCTGGGTGGAGGCGCCCGAGGCGGTGCGTCTCGCGCGCGTCCTGGAGCGGGACGGACCCGAGCTGGAGCCGCGGTGGCGGACGTGGTTCGCGGCCGAGCGGGAGTGGTTCGCCGAGGACCGGACGCGGCAGCGCGCCGACCTGATCGTCCGGACAGGGTGACGTCAGGGGCCGAGGTGGCCGACGTCGTTGAAGCGGACGAGCTCGAAGCGGCCGCCGCCGGTGCGCCAGACCGACACGGAGGCGTTGAGCACCGGCGCGAACTCCAGCGCGCCCGCGAGCTCCGCGTCGGGGCCGCCGGCGATGACGTGGCGCAGCCCCAGCACCACGGAGTCGTGGGCGACGATCAGCACCCGCCGGCCGCCGGCCCGCCGCGGCAGGTCGGCGAGGAGGTCACGCAGCCGGGCCACGACGTCGCCCAGCGACTCGCCCCCGGGCGGGCGGTAGGCCCAGGCGCCTTCCGCCTCCCGGCGCTCCGGCTCACCGGGGAACCGCTCCTTGATCGCGGCGGGGTTGTAACGGGCGAACTCGCCCGCCTCCTGGTCTCTGAGCCGTTCGTCCACGGTGACGGGGAGCGGGCGGATCCCCCAGGTCGCCTGGGCGATGCTCCACGTGTCGAGAGCGCGCAGATAGGGCGAGCACCACACCAGCTCGGGCGCCTCACCCGCGGGCAGTGCGGACAGCAGCCGCCCGAGGGCGGCGGCCTGCGCCCTGCCCTGCTCCGTCAGCGTCACATCGTCGTCGCCCCGCTCGTAGACCAGCGGCGTGTCGCCGGCCCGCCGGTAGGCGAGGTTGGCTTCGCTCTCTCCGTGCCGGACGGCGATGATCACTGAAAGGCCCACGCCCGCCATCTTGCCACGGAGCCACCGGCAAATTACGGTCGAGACCGTTATTGATCTCGACCTGTCGCGTTCCGAGAACTTCTACGCCTACCGCGCCTGCTGACGCGTCAGCCGGAACAGGCGCGGGCCCTCGGCGAAGTAGACGTCTCCCGACTCGTGCACCGCGAGCTGGTGCACGGGTCCCTGCTTCACCACGGCGTGCCGGCCGGTGCGCGGGTCGAGCGAGAAGACGTACTGGCCGGCGTGGGCGCCGTACAGCGTGCGGTCACGCCGGTTGAAGGACAGCTGCCCGCTCGTGCTTCCGCTGTCCGACAGCGTGACCCGCTTGACCACCTTGCGGGCGGCCGGGTTGACGGCGAACACCTCGCCGCCGGCGATCCCCCACAGCGTGCCCCGCTCGTCGAACGTCAGCGCGGGAACGGCCGGCTTGCCCGGCGCGGGGACGATCTCCCACAGCAGCCGGTCGTCCTTCACCGACCAGGCGAACAGCTTGGCCTCCGGCTGGGTCGGCGGCGTGGCCGACTGGCCGCTGTAGATGGAGGTGCCGCCGTAGAGCACGCCGTCGCGGTAGGCGAGCGAGACGATGCTCTGGTCGTTGATCACGTTGCGCTGGGAGTGCTTGAGCCGGCCCGTCTCCGGATCCCAGATGGCCAGCACGCCGCCCAGGTGGCCGAGGTCGGGCATGGTGCCCGCGGCGAGATAGCGGCCCGCCGACGCCAGCGCCCGCGGCCTGATCTGCTTGTCCGCGGACAGGTCGAACAGACGTGCCGGGTTCTCCGCCGGCCCGGGCTCGGGGCTCGGCGAGTACTCGGGGCTGTTCCACGGCAACTTCGGATCGTAGGCGTAGACCCTGGCGTCGGGATAGGCGCCGACGTAGAGCCTGCCGTCGTGCGCGGTCATGTCCTCGCTCTGCGAGAACGTGTGGAACTCGGTGCGCTTGCCCGTCTCCGGGTGCAGGGCGGCGAAACCGCCGTTGAGGAAGCCACCGGCGTACATGCGGTCGTCGGGGCCCTGCGAGAGCGCGGTCACGTCGATGGGTTCGCCCTTGACCTCCGTCTCCGCGAACGACGTGGCACCCGTCTGCGGGTTGTAGCGGAACATCAGCCCGCGCCAGAGCAGACCCACGACACTCTTGCCCGGGTAGTCCGGCAGGCCCAGCTCGGCCCAGCCGATGCCGCGGGTGTTGGCGACGCGGCCCGTGATCGGCAGGCCCGTGCCCGTCGTCTCCTTCGTCCTCGGGTCGTAGCGGACGAGCTCGGCGTCCTTGACGAGGTAGACCGCGCCGTCGGCGTCGGGCGGCGAGACGTCCAGGCCGTGGGCGGGGTCCAGGGTGTCGGTCCAGCGGCCGGCGGCGATGTCCCACACGTGGAGCGGGCCGGGGTTGGCGCTGCCGAAACGGACGTAGAGGTGGCCGGCGGCGACGTTCACGTCGTAGGCCCACTTGCCCTCCGGGTCGAGGCCGTCGGGAAGGGGGAGCTGCCTGACGGCGCCGGAGGCGGCGTCGATCTCGAAGACCGCGGCGGGGGCCTCGGTTCCGGCGTAGATCTTCCCATCGGCGTAGGAGACGCTGCGGACGTAGCTGTGGGTGGGCGAGAGCCTGCCGTAGTCGCGTACGCCGGTCTCGGGGTCGTAGGCGAACAGGCGGCCTCCCGGGTAGGTGCCGCCGTAGACGGTGGCGCCCTCGCCGGCCGCCACGGACCAGATGAAGTTCTCCGAGGGCAGGGGGCGCCCGAGGTCCTGGACCCCGCCCTGGTCCGTCCAGCGGTAGAGCCGCCCGTCACCGTACGTGCCGACGTAGACGCTGCCGTCCTGGGCGGCGTCCACGGCCCACGAGCCTTCGGCGCCCGGCAGGTCGTACCTGGCCACCTCGGCCCCGGTGGCCGGGTCGACGGCGTTGAGATGGGCGGGGCTGCCGGAGGAGGCACCCCAGAGAACGGTCTCGCCGCCCGGGCCCGGCGCCACGACGCCGCCGATCAGCAGCACGTCCTCCAAGGGCACGCCCAGGTCCTCCACACGGCGCTCCGCCGCGCCCGCGGGGGCGGCCGCGGTCAGTGCCACGAGGACGGCCGCCAACGCGGCGGCCAGCATTTTTTTGATTAAGGTCATGACCGAAACCTAGAGATGCGCTGTTATGTCGTCAATACCTGGATTAAGGTTAAGGAACTAATTCACTGACGGCTTCGCGATCCCGGCGTCGCCTCGGTGGCGCAGCACCTTCGCGAGGGCCCCGGCGATGTCGGCCGCGGCGCCCGGCGCGTCCATGAGCATCGACTGGCGCACCCACACCACGGTGTTCGCCGCCTCGCCGGCGACGGGGCACGGCTCGGCGCGTGCGCCCTCCCCGGAGAGGGCGGACATGGTGCCGAGCGGCGGGTAGCCGGCATCCAGCGGCACACCCTCGGCGGCCATGGCCGCCAGCAGGAACGCGCGGTCCACGCCGGAGTCGAGGCGCAGCATGAGGAGGTGGCGCGAGTCGCGGGTGGTGCCTTCCGTCGCGGGCACCACGGTGACCTCCGGGACGGCGGCCAGCTCGCGTTCGAGAGCGGCGCAGAAGGTGTTCCTGCGGTCGATCTCCTCGTCGAGCCGGTCCAGCCAGGGCAGCAGCAGCGCCGCCTGGACTTCGGTCAGGCGCAGGTTCCAGCCGACGAACGGGTGACCGTACCACTGCCCGCCCAGCGCGCGCCCGAGATTGCAGACCGACCAGACGCGTTCGTGCACGGCCTCGTCGCGGCAGACGATCAGGCCGCCCTCCCCCGCGGTCATCGCCTTGCTCGCCTGGAAGCTGTAGACGCCGACGTCACCCAGGCCGCCGACCGGACGGTCCTTGTACGTGGCGCCGTGCGCCTGGGCGGCGTCCTCGACGACCGCGAGGCCATGGCGGGCGGCCAGGTCGTTCAGCGCGTCCATGTCGGCGGGGCTGCCCGCCAGGTGGACGGGCATGATCGCGGACGTCCTGCCGGTCAGCGCGTCCCGCACCGCACCCGGTGACAGGTGCAGGTCCACGGGGTCGACGTCGGCGATCACCGGGGTCGCACCGGCCAGCAGCACCGCGGTGGCCGAGGCCACGAACGTGTACGCCGGCACGATCACCTCGTCCCCCCTGCCGACGCCCAGGCCGCGCAGCGCCCCGAACAGGCCCAGCGTGGCGTTGGCCACGGCGACGCCGTGCCGGACGCCGGAGCGGCGGGCGAACGCGGCGGTCAGGTCCGCGACGACGGAGCCGCCCTGCGTGGCGCCCCAGAGGCCGCTCTCCAGCACCTTCGTGACCAGCTCGCGCTGGGCGGAGTCGATGGGCGGCGGCCAGGCCGGCCAGGGGGCCGTCCGGACGGGGGCGCCTCCGTGGATGGCGAGCGTCACGCTGGGTTTCCCTTCTCTGGTGAGCCGGGCAGATCAGTCACATCGGATATATCGGGCAGGGCGCGGCCGAGGAGGCGGGCCAGGTTGCCGCCTTGGATGAGAGCGCGGTCGGCGTCGTCGAGCGGGGCCAGCGCGACGCGGCCGTAGCCCGTACGCAGGTCGAGGAAGCACGCGTCCGAGCCGAACAGCACCCGCTCCGCCCCCGCGAGCGCGGCCAGCCTGGCGATCCAGCGACCGGTCATCTTCGAGCCGCACGTCTCCAGGAACACGTTCGGATGATCGGCCACGAGCCGGGCCGCGCGGCCGAACCCGTACGGCCAGAGCCCCGTGTGCCCCATGAGCAGCGGCACGTGCGGATGGCGTGCGGCGACGGTGACGAACTGAGCCGGGTCGCTCCATGGCGAGTCCGTCTGGCCGTGCGCGAGAACCGGCAGGCCGGAGCGCCAGACCGGCTCGTACAAGGGGTCGTCGAGGCGGCACTGGTGCACGTCGGGGTGGAGTTTGACGCCCCACACGCCGCGCACGCCCTCGCGGGCGAGCGGCGTGCGGTGGTGCGGGTTGAAGACCTGCCAGACCCCGAACCTGCCGGGGAACCGCTCGGCGATCTCCAGGGCCATCGCGTTGCCGCGCACCGCGTCGGGACCGACGGCGAGCAGGTGGCTGATGCCCGTCGCGGTGACGCCGATCCGGTCCATCGCGGCCACGAGGTGCTCGGCGGCGGGATGCGGGATGAGAAAGTCCGGCCAGGTCCCCACGTGGCCGTGGGCGTCGAGGATCACAGCAGCGCCTCCAGGGATCGCGAAGCGATCCGTTCGACGTCCTCGGCGGGCAGGTCGAGGTGGTCGAGCAGGAAACGCGGCCCGCAGTCGTCGGCGACGGGCGCTCCGGTGCCGAACACCAGCCGCTCCGCCCCGAACCGCGCGGCCAGCCATTCGACGCCGCCCTGGGTGTTGACGGTGCCGATCTCGGCCCACACGTTCGGCGCGTCGTCCATCAGCCCGCCCAGCGCGCGCAGCCTGCGGTAGCCGGGGTTGAGCACGAGGACGCGCTGGCCGGGCAGTCGCTCGGTGAGGTGGCGGAGCTGGGCGGGCGAGGTCTCGTCGAGGTCGATCGCGGCGGGCAGTGCGAGGGCGGACAGGCAGCGCAGCGTGGCCGGGCCCGTGAGATCGAACCGGTGGCGTTCCGGGCAGAGCCTGACCATCCGTACGCCGGGCAACTCCTCCCCCGTCTCCCCTGGCACCACGACGGGCACGGGGACGAGCCGGGGATCGCCGAGCGCGAGCAGGGCCTCGTTGCCCGCTCCTGGGTCGGAGTAGAGGCTGAGCGTGTGGGTGACGAGGGCCCGGTCGATGCCCAGCCGGTCCATCTCGCCCCGGGGGTCAGCCGGCAGGTCGTCGAACGGCACCGGACCGATGAGCCGGTGCGCATCGATCACATATTTCGGCACAGACCGAAACTAGCCGGGCGATGGAGTGGCGGTCAAGGGCGGGCGGTGCGCGTCCGGCGCGATCGATGACGATCAGAGGGCCGGAACGTGGCCCCACCTCACACTCCTTGCTGGCCGATTAAGGTCATGACCGTATCTTCAGCGGCGCTTCTCGTCAATGACATAATGACCGGCATGGCGATTGAGGACGGGCCCGAAAATGATGGGTCGGCCACGCCCTTCGACGCGTGGCGGCTGGTGGGCGAGCTGGAGGTGACGCTCGACGTGGACGTGTTGTTCGGCGCGTACCCGGATCGCGACGGGCCGCCCGGCACGCCCGGTGCCGTGCTGGAGACGCTGGCCGCGCACCACGTCAGGGCGGCGGCCGTGGCGAACCTGCGGGCGGCGCTGTTCGACGTGCGCACGGGTAACGACGAACTGCTGGCCATGACCGCACGCCCGGGGATCGTTCCCGTCGGGGCCGTGGACCTGCGCGACCCGATCGGCGCGGCCCGCGAACTGGAGCGGCTGGCGTCGGCGGGAGCCCGGGCCGTCCGGTTGTTCCCCGACGAGCAGGGGGTCGAAGCGGGCTTCCCGTCCGTCCGGCACATCGCCCGCCGGGCGGCGCGGCTCGGCCTGGTCGTGCTCACCGGCGGCGACGTGCGCAGGTTCTGGCAGCCCTTCGCCGGGCTCGGGGCCAGCGTGGTCTTCCTCGACACGCACTTCTACCACCTGGGCGACTTCCTGGTTGCCGCCGCGGACGAGCCCGGCTTCCACACCTCCACCCGCCTGCTCAACTCCCCCGACGCGCTGGAGACGGTCGCCGCGGAGATCGGCGCCGACCGCCTGCTGTACGGCTCGGGCGCTCCCCACTACGAGCCCCTCGTCCCCCTCCTCCGTCTGGCCACCAGCGCCCTGCGGCCGGCGGAGATCGCCGCGGTGGCCGGCGGCACCGCGACGAAGCTGCTCGCCGAAACGCCGAGGAGGCCCGCGCCGTGATCATCGACGTGCACGCCCACTGGGGCCCGTGGTTCTTCACCATGGACGTGGCCGATTCCACCCTGGCCACCATGGACCGCTACGGCATCGACCGGGCGATCGTCTCCGCCACCGAGGCCGTGATCTACGACGCCCCTGCGGGCAACCGCGCCCTGGCCGCGTACCTGGAGAGCCGGGACCGCCTGCTCGGCTATGTCACGGTCAACCCGCGCCGGCTGCGCGAGGCGGAGGCGGATCTGCGCGCGTACCTGCCGGGCGGCAGGTTCGTCGGCGTCAAGATCCACACCGACTACACCGGCTCGCCGGTCGGCTCCGCCCGGCTGCGCGAGGCGCTGACGCTGGTCGCCGAGACGGGCCGCCCGGCACTCGTGCACACGTGGGGCGCCTCGGTGCTCGGCCTGGCCGAGGTCTGCCTTGACGTCCCCGGCCTGCGGGTGATCGCCGGGCACATGGGAGCGGACGGGTTCCGGCACGCCATCGAGGCCGCCAACGCCTGCGACCGCCTCTATCTGGAGCCCTGCTGGTCACACGCCCCGGCAGGCCGCATCGCGGAGGTGGTGGCGGGTGTGGACCCGGCCCAGCTCCTGTTCGGCACGGACGCGACCCTGATCGACCCGTCGTCGGCCTTCGGGGCGGTCGCCGCGGCCGGCCTCTCCGGGCAGACGGCCGAGCGGATCGCCTGGCGCAACGCCACCGCCCTCTTCCAGCTCTGACGGCCCGGCACGAGCATGGCCGCCGGCGGTCCCGATCACGTCCCACGACCGTGCCGGGTCAGGCGATGCCCTCTGCCCGTTCCTCAGCCGAGGGGAGGCCGAAGTCCTGGGCCTGCAGGCCGAGGCGTTCCCGCTCCGGCAGGCCGGGGCCGTAAGGGTCGTGGGCGTGGATGGCGGGGATGCGGCCCTCGGCGGCGGCCAGCCAGAGCATGCGTTGTACGTAACCCTCCATGGGCTCGGTGAAGGTGGCGGCCGCCAGCCGGTCGAGGCGTCCCGATGCCTGCTCGAACGCGAGCAGGCCGGGCTCGCGGAAGGTGCGCATCACCTCGGCCGTCACCTCGACGGCGGCGGCCGCGATGCCCACCAGCGCCGACTCGGCCCCCCACAGCAGCGAGGGCCCGAACATGCGGTCCTCCCCGGTGATCGCCAGCCGGCCGGACTCGCGGGCGAGCGCGATCGCCCGCTGGCAGCCGATGGCGTCGGACAGCAGCGCGGTCTTGAGCCCGGCCACGCCGGGGTGCCGCAGGATCTCCCGCAGGACGTCGGGCGGGCACGGCCGCGTGTAGAGATCGAAGGCGATCATCGGCAGGCGGGCGGCCTGCCACACCTCCTCGTGCAGCGCGGCCCTGTCGCCTTCCGACGGGAACACGAGCACGCCGTCCGCGCCCAGGCCCGCGGCCACCCGCGCCTGCTCGGCCGGGTCGGAGGTGTCGGGACCGCCGCCCACGCCGACCAGCACGGGGACGTCCCCTGCACCGGCGCAGGCGGCGGCGCGCTCGATGACGGCGGCGCGGATGCCGGAGGTGAGGAACGGCCCGCGGCCGGTGTGGGCGAGCACGGCCAGGCCGGTGGCGCCGTCGGCCACCAGGCCGGCGAAATAACGCGAGACCACGTCGAGGTCGACCTCGCCCGACCCGGTCATGGGGGTCGCGGCGGCGGCGATCAGAGTGCCGCGCAGCCGGTCGCGCAGCGCGGCCGCACGGGGGTCGATAGGGGCCATCCGCACAGCTTAGACCCTCTCTTCGGGAGCGCTAGGCGGTCCATCGCAGCTGGTCGCGGGTGATCTCGTGCTGGAGCGGCTCACCGGCCAGGAACCTGGCGATCTCGCTGACCGTCAGCGTTCCCTGCCGGTGCCTGGCCTCCTCGGTGCCCGCCGCCTGGTGGGGCGTGAGCAGCACGTTCGGCAGGCCGCGCAGCGGGCTGTCCGCCGGGAGGGGCTCCTCGTCGAAGACGTCGAGTGCCGCGTCGATCCTGCCGGCGCGCAGCTCGTCGAGGAGCGCGGCGGAGTCGACCAGCCACGACCGGGCGGTGTTCACCAGCGCCGCGCCGTCGGGCATGAGCGCCAGCTCCCTGCGGCCGATCAGGTGCCGGGTCGCCGGGATGGCGGGGGCGTGCAGGGCCACGACGTCGCTGCGTGTCAGCAGGTCGTCGAGCTCGACCAGCGTGGCGCCCAGCCCGGCCGCCTCGCCGGCGGAAACGGTCGGGTCGGCGAGGAGCAGCTGCGCGCCGTGCGCCCCCACCAGGCCCGCGTACGCCCTGCCGGTGCGGGAGGCGCCCACGACGCCGACCACGCTGCCGCGCAGTTCGCGCCGGGGCCGGGCGGCCGACCTGGTCTCCGCCCAGCCTGACCCGGACCGCAGGCCGTGGTCGAAGCGGTGCACCTGGTGCAGCAGGCACAACGTGAACGTGAGCGCCACCTCGCCGACCGCGGGCGCCATCGCCGCTCCGGTCTGGGTCACCCGGATGCCGCGTTCCCAGAGCGCGTCGGAGACCAGGAACCCCACCGCGGCACCGGTGTGCGCCACCAGCCGCAGCTCCGGCGCGCGGGTCAGCGTCTCCGCGTCCACGCGCGGGGTGTCCCACCCGGTGATCAGCACCTGTGCCCGCTCCAGCGGGCCGATCGGGGCCAGCCGCCGGAGCCGCGCCCAGATGGGCGGCGGGAGGAACATCTCGCGGAGTCCGGGAGCCAGGCAGAGGGCGATCATTTCAGCCCCGTCATCGCGATGCTGTTGACCAGGTAGCGCTGCAGCAGGAAGAACACCAGCAGGCACGGCACCACGGACACCGCCGCCGACGCCATGAGCAGCGACAGCTGCATCTCCTCGGTCCGCAGCGTGGTCAGGCCCACGGTGAGCGTGCGGGTGGCGTCGCTCTGCCCGACGACCAGCGGCCACAGGAAGTCGTTCCAGTGCCACAGGAACACGAACACGCCCAGCGTGGCCAGGATCGGCTTGGTCAGCGGGAGCACGATCGTCCAGTACACCCGCCACTCGGAGGCGCCGTCCACCTTCGCGGCGTCGAACAGCTCGTCCGGCAGGCCCAGGATGAACTGCCGCATGAGGAAGACGGCCTGCGAGTTCGCCAGTGTCGGCACGATCAGTCCCCAGAACGTGTCCACCCCGTCCAGGCTGTTGACGAGCACGAACGTCGGGATGAGCGTGGCCTGGAACGGCACCATCATGGTCGCGAGGAACGTCCAGAACATGGCCTCGCGGCCGGGGAAACGTTTCTTGGCGAACGCGTAGCCCGCCATCGACGAGGTGAGCAGGATGATCACCACGGAGACCACGGCGTAGATCAGCGAGTTGAGCGTCCAGGTGACGAAGCCGGACGACGACAACACCATCGTGATGTTGTCCAGCGTGAGCGATTCCGGCCACCGCACGGGCACGGTCGGCCGGCCCGCCGGCGACAGAGCCACGATGAACATCGCCACGAACGGGCTGACGGTCAGCACCGACAGCAGCGCGAGCAGGGCGGCCAGCGGCCACCTGCCCCGCCACCACCGCCTGCGCGCCGCGCGGGGGGCCGCGGCCCGTACGGAGGGACGGGAGGTCGTGGTGATCGTCATGTGTTCCCCCGGTCCAGGAAGCGGCGCTGGACCAGCGACACGATCAGCACGATCGCGAACAGCACCATGCCCCAGGTGGCGGCGTAGCCGAAGTCGAACGATCGGAAGCCGTGGTCGTAGATGCCGTAGATGAGGGTGTACGTCGCCCTGGCCGGGCCTCCGCCGGTCATCACGTACACCGTGTCGAAGGTCTGGAACGCGCTGATCGTCTCGATCACCATGACGAAGAAGATCGCGGGTTTGAGCAGCGGCAGCGTGATCCTGCGGAAGCGCTGCCACGGGCTCGCCCCGTCGATGCTGGCCGCCTCCAGGTAGGAGGACGGGATCGCCTTGAGCCCCGCCAGCAGGATCAGCATCGAGTAGCCGAACCCCTTCCACACCGCCACGACCGCCAGTGCGGGCAGGACCACCCCCGACTCCTCCAGGAACGCGACCGGGCCCAGGTCGGCCTTGGCGAGCAGACCGTTGATCAGGCCGTTGAACTCGTAGATCCAGCGCCAGATGATGCCGGCGAGCACGAAACTGGTCACGTACGGCAGGAAGAGCATGCCGCGGAACAGGCCGCGCATGAAGACCACCTGGTTGAGGAGCAACGCCGTGCCGAGCGCCACGAGCATGGTGAGCGGCACGTAGACGACGGAGTACACGAGGGTGACCCGCAGGCTCAGCCAGAAGTTCACGTCGTCGAGCAGCCGGACGTAGTTGTCCGCGCCGATGATGTCCCAGTCGCCGCCGATGTTCCAGTTCGTCAGGCTCATGCCCGCCGCGCCCAGCGACGGGAAGATCCGGAAGATCAGGAAGAGCACGAGGACGGGCAGCACGAACAGCAGGCCGGTGACCGGGTCACGCAAGCGTTGACGCACCAGGTGGTTCCTTCCCTCTCAGCCGCCGCTGCCGAGCAGCTGGTTCGCCTCTTTGGCGGCCGCGTCGAGCGCGGTCTTCGCGTCCTCCTTGCCGAGCAGCGCCGCCTGGATGTGCGGGGCGAGAACGCCCATCACCTGCCGGGCCTTCGGGTGGGTGTCGCCGGGGAAGGCGTACTGCAGGGACTTGGCGAACTCCTTGGACGCCTCCGACTGGCCGGGCACGGTCACGTCCGTGCGCGCGGGGAAGAAGCCCGATTCCTTGGCCAGCGCGGCGGAGACCTCCGGGGAGGCCAGGTAGGCGGCGAACTTCTTGGCCGTGTCCTTGTTCTCGGAGTGCTTGGCCAGCATCAGGCCTCCGGGGATGCCGAACGCGACCCGCTTCGTGCCTTCGAGCGGCGGGCCGATGCCGACGTTCTCGGCGCCGATGGCGGCGGCGAGCTGGTCGACCTGGCCCGCGGTGGCCGCGTGGTACATGGCGGTCTTGCCGGCGGCCAGCAGGCCGCCCTCGATGTCGTTGCCCTTGCTGGCGGTGTTCGGCGGCAGGCCGCCCGCGGCCTTCAGGTCGAGCAGGAGCTGCAGGCTCGCCACGCCCTGAGGGCCGTTGAACGCGACGCTCTTGCCGTCGGCGGCGAAGACGGTGCCGCCGTTGGCCCACAGGAACGGATAGAAGCTCTGGTTGAGGGTCACCTCGGGCTTGCCCGGGTAGTCGAGGATGGCGACCTTCTTGGCGGCCAGCTTGGGGGCGGCCTCCTTCAGCTCGTCGAGCGTCTCCGGCGCCTGGTCCACGCCCGCCTCGGCGAACACCTTCTTGTTGTAGATCGGCGCGGTGATCGTCTGGTAGATGGGGACGCCGTAGAGCTTCCCGTCGACGGTGAGGGCGGTGAGCGAGTTGGGGAGGTAGGAGGCCTTGGCCGGGGCGACGATGTCGTCGACCGGCTCGATCGTGCCCTGCTGGGCGTACTGCGGGATCTGGTCGGGGCCGAGCACGACGAGGTCGAAGCCCTTCTTCGAGACGAGCGCCGTGGTGACCTTCTCCTGACGGCCCTCCCAGGGCTGCAGGTCGATCGTGACGTCGGTCGTGGGGTTGGCGGCCTCGAAGTCCTTCTCGACCTTGCCCCAGAACGCCTGGCTCTTCGCCTGGTCCCCGATGACGGGATACATCCACAGTGTCACGGCGCTCTTGTCCGAACCGCCGCTGGATCCACACCCGGCGGCCGCCAGGCTCAGGACGGCCGCGAGGCCGACTGCCGCTGCCTTCTTCATCGGCGGCTTCCTTTCGCTTAATACCGGTCCTGACCGAAACCTAGTGAGCGTGGCTTGGCCTGGTCAATGCCTGAGATATGAACGTGACTACGCCCGAGCCCGAAAATTCGTTATTTCCCGGGCGATCAGCTCGACGTGCTCCGACGTGTAGTTCTCGTTCCAGTCGATGACGAGCAGCGTACGGTCCACCATGCGCTCGGCCTGCGGGCAGGGGTTCGGGGAGTAGCCGTCGAGCGGGAAGCGAGCGGTCCCGTAGATGGCCGCCTGCCACACCGGCGCCCTGTTCAGCGGCTCGGCGAGATACCCGGCGCGCGCCGGGATCCCGGCCGCCGCCAGATGCGCCGCCAGCTCGGGCGCGTCGCCGTCCGGGCACACGATCGGGAAGAGCCACCACGCGTGGCCCTGCGGGCGCGGCAGGCGTACCCCTGGCAGGCCCTTGAGGGCCTCGATCAGCCGCAGGGCCGTACGGCGGCGCGCGGCGACCACGCCCGGAAGCTTGGCGAGCTGGGCGCGGGCCACAGCGGCCTGGAGCTCGGTCATGCGGTAGTTGAGCCCGAAGGCGGCGTGCGACCGCCCGGCCGCGCGGTCCCAGCCCTTGTCGGAGAAGAGCCGCATCCGCCTGGCCCGCTCATCGTCGCCGGTGATCGCCACCCCGCCGTCGCCGCAGGTGATGTGCTTCCACTGCTGCAGGCTGAGGCACGCCACGTGACCCGTCGTCCCCGCGAGCTCGCCGCCGGGTAGCTCGGCCAGCCAGGCCTGCGCGCAGTCCTCGATCAGCACCAGACCGTGCTCGTCGGCGAGCGCGCGCAGCTCGTGGATCCCGGCCGGCGCCCCGAACAGGTGCACCGCCATGATCGCCTTCGTCCGCGGGCCGATGACCCGGGCCACGGCGCCGGGATCGAGATTCCCGTCGGACGGATCCACGTCGGCGAAGACAGGAACGGCGTTCTGCGCCAGTATGGGGGCCACGGTTCCGAAGTCCGTGATCGGTGTCGTGATGATCTCGTCCCCTGGGTCCGGTGCGGCCGCCACGACCGACAGATGGAGGGCCGCGGTGCCGGAACTGCACGCGATCGCATGGCGGGAGCCGTACACCTGCGCGATCTCGCGTTCCAGCGCCCGCGCCTCGGTCCCCCAGACGGAGCTGAGCATGCCCGAGCGGATCACCCGCTCGACGGCGGCCACCTCCTCGTCGCCGAGGGTACGGCCGTCTGCCTCTGCCATGGACGGGAACTTCACCTGGCACCTCACCAGTTATTATTGCGGTCTTGACCGAAATGAGCGAGAGGGAGGCGTGCGTGGGAATCGTCATCGGAGTCGTCGGCCCGCACGATCTGGTCGACGACGTCGCGGCCGTCTGCGAGGAGCAGCCGGGCGTGAGCACCCTGCGCCTCGACTACGACCATGAGTCGCAGGCCCCCGCGATCGTCGAGGCTCACGCCACCTCCGTCGAGGGCTGGCTGTTCACCGGCATCGTCCCCTACATGCTCTCCCGCGACGCCGAGGCCCTCACCCGTCCCGCCGCGTTCGTCGACTACTCGGGCGCGACGCTGCTCAACGCCCTGGTACGCCTCCAGCACCAGGGCGAGGACGTCACCAGGCTGTCCATCGACACGTTGTCGGCCGCCGACGTCGACGCCACGTTCACCGAGGCCGGGCTGCCGACCGGCGAGCTGCGCACGCACCCGTACCGGCCGGGGATGACCTCCCAGAAGGCGATCGCCTTCCACCGCAGGAGTCCCGCGCACACGGTGATCACCTGCCTGAGTTCCGTGCACGAGGCGCTGCGCGACGAGCGGCACGTGCTGCGCCTGGTGCCGTCCGTGCACTCCGTGCGGGTGGCGCTGCGCCAGCTCGTGCTGACCGCCGAGGGGCAGGTGCAGGAGGACGCCCAGATCGCGCTCGGGCTCATCGAGGTGGCCGGCGAGGAGGGGCTGCTGCGCGAGGCCACGGCGCTGGGCGGCACGCTGGCGGCCTTCCGCGGCGGCACGCACCTGCTGGTCACGACCCGGGGCCCGCTGCACGACGCCACGGGCGGCTTCACCGGGCTGCCCATGCTGGCCCGGCTGGCCGGCCAGAACGACGACGCGGTCCGCGTCGGCTTCGGCCTCGGACGCAGCGCCGCGGAGGCGGAGAGCCTGGCGCGGCGCGCGCTGGCCAAGGCCCGCAGGATCGGCCCGGTCGCCGCTGTGCTGTCGCTGCGGGCGGATGCCGACATCGTGCTGGAGTCGGTGGCCACCACGCCCGCGGGCGGGCAGAGCCTGTCGGTCATCGCCCGCCGGGTCGGGCTGTCGGTGCCCACGCTGGAAAAGCTCCTGCAGGCGCGGGCCGCCGCAGGCGACGAACCCCTGACGACGCGCGAGATCGCCGACCGGCTGGCCGTCCAGCAGCGCACGGCCAGGCGTATGCTGCACCGCCTGGAGCTGGCCGGGCTCGCCGAGCGCACCGGCAACCTCACCAGCGGATCCAGCGGCCGCCCGCTGACCCTCTATCGCCTGACGCTCTAGCGCACCGGTTCCGGGCATCGGTCAGGCGAGCCAGCGTGAGAGGTTGTCCGCGACGAACTCGTCGTCGCGCAGCGCCGGATAGGCGGCCAGCACCCGGTCGATCTCGGCGAGCTGGCCAGGCGACAGGTCCTCTGCCGGGTCCAGGCACCAGCGGCCCCCCAGCAGGCCCTGCCGGCGCAGCACCTCGTGGATGCCGGGGATGCAACCGCGGAAGGCGTTCGCGGAGTCGAAGATGGCGGCGTTCGCGTCGGTCAGGTGCCCGTCGAGGGTGAGCAGCCGGCGCACGGCCGCGTCGTCGCCGGAACGCGCCGCCCTGGCCTGCTCCAGCAGCTCCACGGCCCGCCGCACCCACACCGCCCACTGGCCGAGCAGCCCGCCGACGAACTCGACGTCCACCTCGCGCCCGTCCACGACCACGCGGTGCGAGGTGATCAGGTCGGTCAGGATGTGGTCGTCGTTGCCGGTGTAGAGGGCGACCTCGCCGGCCCGCCCCGCGCGCACCACGCCGTGCAGCACGTCGAGGGTCCGGTAGCGGTCGAACGGCGCCGCCTTGATGCCGGCCACGGCCTCGATCTGCGCCAGCCTCGTCCAGAACTCCCTGGACAGGTGGCGGCCGCCGACCGCGGGCTGCAGGTAGAAGCCGATCACCGGCAGCACCTCGCCCACCGCCCGCGCCCGCTCGATCAGGCCGTCCTCGTCCAGGTCCCGGTACGGGCTGAGCAGCACCATGTGGTAGCCGAGCGACCTGGCCAGCTCGGCCTCCGCCACCGCCTGCGCGGTCGGCCCGGTGGCGCCGGCCACGAGCACCACCTCGTGCTCGTACTCCCCCGCCACCGTGGCGGCCAGTTCGAGCACCGGAGCCAGCAGGCCGGTGCCGTGGATGGCGAACTGCGTGGTGTGCACGCCCACCGCCAGCCCGCCCGCGCCCGCCTCGACGTAGTAGCGGGTGAGCGCCCGCTGGCGGCGCTCGTCCAGCTTCCTGTCCGAGGTCAGCGCCAGCGGGTGAGCCGGGATCACCAGGCCGCGCCTGAACAGGTCGCGCACGGACGCGTGCGCCTCTGGAGCCGTGCCGAGCACGTGAGGTCCCCCCAAGTGATAGGTGCGGTGATGTGAGCTGCGGATCAGAAACGCCCGTCACGGCGCTCGAACTTGGTGGGCTTGCCGAGCAGCGGCCCGCCGTCGGCGACCCAGCGCGCCGTGTGCTCGACGAGCTCGGCGGGGGTCAGCTCCGGGTAGCCGAACAGCCGGTGGCAGCGGCCCGCGTTCGACAGCAGCGCCGTGGGGGCCTCCTCGCCGGCGAAGACCGGCTCCTTACCGAGCGCCTCGCCGAGCGCCAGCGCGGCCTGCCGCACCGAGATCAGCTCGGGTCCGGTCACGTTGAGCACGTACGGCGGCGTGCCGGCCAGCAGCAGCGACCGCAGCGTCACCTCGTTGGCGTAGCCCTGCCAGACCACGTTCACCTGGCCGGTCGTGAGGTCGACGGGCTCGCCCGCCAGGACCTTCTGCGCCAGGTCGACCAGGACGCCGTAGCGCAGCTCGACGGCGTAGTTGAGCCGGAGCAGCGCCACGCGGGTGCCGTACGTCTCGGAGAAGTGCGTCAGCACCCGCTCCCTGCCCAGGCAGCTCATCGCGTAGTCGCCGACGGGCCCGGTCGGCGAGTCCTCAGTGCTGCCGCCGCCGGCCACGGGGACGAGCGGATAGACGTTGCCGGTGGACAGGGCGGCGATCCTGCTTCCCCTGAACCGGTCGGCGACCCGGCCGGGCAGGTAGGTGTTGGTGAACCAGGCGGCGTGGGCGCGCCCCTGCGTGCCGAACTTGGCGCCGACCAGGAAGACCACGTTGGGCGCGTCCGGAAGGTCGCGCAGCGCGCGCTCGTCGGACACGTCGGCGGTCACCACCGTCGCGCCGTCCGCCCTGAGGGCGTCCGCCAGGCCCGGCTCGCCGAACCGGGACACCGCGATGATCCGCCGGTCGCCGCGGGTGGCGTTGAGCGCCAGCCGCACCAGGCTCGGGCCCAGCTTGCCGCCCGCGCCCAGGATCATGATGTCGCCGGGCAGCCTGCCCAGATCGTCGACGAGCCCGGCGCCGGGCCGCGCCAGCCGCTCCTCGAGTTCCGCCGTCGTCCGCACGCACGTCCTCCATTCGCTATTTACGGTCCAGACCGTAACTGCGCGAGACTCGTGCTGTCAACGCCGGGGCGGCTCCTACGCGCTCTCCCTCGCCGAGACGAGCACGCCGAGGACGGCCCTGGTCTGCTCCCACGGCACCGGGCTGGGCGCGCCGCCCACCATGGCGAGGAACGCGTCTATGGTGCCTTCGTAACCGAGGCCCCTGATCGGGTCGTCGCCGCCCTCGATGCGAACGGTCTCGGCGGAGTCGCGTCTGTGCAGCGTGACCGCGTAGGACTCCGTCTCGGAGACGCCGAGCACCTCGACCGTGCCGAGCACTCCTCCGCCCCACCGCAGGGCCATCACCCCGGCGTCCTCCGAACGGAGCTGACCGTAATGCCGCGTGGACCGGGCGGCCCCGGCCAGCCGCACGTCCGGGCCCAGCAGGGCGACCAGCAGCTCCACTCCGTGGACCCCCATGGTCACCATCGTGCCGCCGCCCTCGCCGGGCGTGTCCTGCCAGGCGTTGTAGCCGCTCGCCCAGAGGCCCACGTCGTGGCGCACGGTGGCGCGTACGGCGAGCAGGTCGTCCGGGTCGGCCCGCACCCCGGAGAAGGCGGGCGCGAACCGCAGCACCGACGTCGACATCACCCGCTCGTGGATCGGCAACCGGTCGAGCGCGTCGAGCTGGGCCCTGGTCGCGGCGGCCGGCTTGTTCACGAAACACGCCGCGCCCGTCTCCAGCACCCGGGCCAGCGCCGCTGGCACCTGGGGGTTGGGCACCGTCAGCACCACGCCGTCGGGCTCGTGGCCCAGCGCGCCGGCCAGGCTCTGCGCCACCTTCGCGGACGGATGCTCATCGGTGAAGCGCCGCAACCGCTCGGGATCGGGCTCCCACACCACCAGCTCGGCATGCCTGGCGAGGGTTCGGGCGTCGGTGTACGGGTGACTCGTGGCGAGCCCGGCGAGCACGATCCGCACGCGGGGTCCCTCCCTTTCTCACGATGGTTCACATCAGTTTCTCTCGCGCCGGAGACCGCGGGCGTCAGGCGAGCACGTCGACACCGCACCCTGCGCGGGGCCTGTCCGCGGCCGAACGTACGATGATCCCATGAACAAGGTCGCAGTCCTGGGAACCGGGCTGATGGGCGCCCCGATGGCGCGCAACATCGCCACGTCCGGCATGCAGGTTCACGTGTGGAATCGTACGCGCGAGAAGGCCCAGCCCCTGGCGGCCCATGGCGCGGTCGTGGCCGGCTCGCCGGCCGAGGCCGTCGAAGGGGCCGACGTGATCGTCACGATGCTGAGCGACGGCGACGCCGTGCTCGCCGCGATGACGGCCGCCGCCCCCGGGCTCCGCCCCGGGCAGGTGTGGGCGCAGATGAGCACGGTGGGCGTGGCGGCGATCGAGCGGCTGGCCGCGCTGGCGGCCGAGCATGGGCTGACGTTCGCCGACGCCCCGGTGCAGGGCACCCGCCAGCCCGCCGAGCAGGGCAAGCTGGTCGTGCTCGCCGCGGGCTCGCAGGCCGCCAGGCAGGCGCTCACCCCCGTCTTCGACGCGGTCGGGCAGCATACGCTCTGGGTGGGCGACGACGGGGCCGGCGGCGCGGGCACCAGGCTCAAGATGGCCACGGTGAGCTACGGCATCTCGCTGACCGCCGTCGCCGCCGAGGCCCTCACGCTGGCCAAAGGGCTCGGCGTCGACCCCGGCCTGGTCCGCCAGGTGATCACCGGTGGCCCGATGGACAGCCCTTACTTCCAGGCCAAATCGGCTTCGATGCTGGAGGGCGACTTCACGACCAGCTTCGCCGTCAGCAACGCGGCGAAGGACGCCCGGCTGATCACGCAGGCGGGAGAGGCGGCCGGCGTGCGGCTCGACGTGGTGGCGGCCGCAGGCGAACGGCTGCGCCGCGCCGAGGCCCAGGGGCACGGCGACGAGGACATGTCGGCCACCTATTTCGCCAGCTTCGACACCCCCTGACCGAACCCGTGGGCTCGGCACCCGTCTCCGGCGAGCACCTGTCAGGGCTCTCCGATCGGGCCTTCGCCGGGCGGGCCACCGTCGGCCAGGTGATCGCCGGAGGCCCCGCCGTCGGGCGGGCTGCCATGGGACGGGCCGCTGTCAGGCGGGCGGCGGTCGAGCGGGCTTTGGAGCTCGTCGACGTCCGCGAAGGGCCGGCCGGCGAGTTTCGCGTACCCCGGCCCCCGGTCGAAGAACCGGCCCGCCGGAGGCCGTAGCCGCGCCCTCAGCTCGGCGGTGCCCTGCTCGTCGATACGATCGCCGTCGAGCACCACCCCGTAGTCGCCCAGCGCGCCGGCGATCGACACCTTCCCGTCCCGCACGTCCGCGGCCACCGCCCGGGGGTCGCGATCGTAGGGTGAGCCCCATCCGCCGCCACCGGTGGTGCGGATCCTGATGAGCTCCCCTGCCTGCACCGGGTGGTCGTCGACCAGTCCCTCCATCTCCTTGCCCGCGATCTCCACGCGGAACGGCCGGCCGGCGAGACCGCCGTTGACGCCCCAGCAGGACAGGATCGAGCGGTCGGCGATGGACATGTACGAGGCGTCTTTGAGCATCCTGATGTGCTTGTCGTAGCCGAGCCCGCCCCTGAACATGCCCGGCCCGCCCGAGTCGCAGGCCAGCGCCAGGCGTTCCACCCGGAACGGCCAGCGGGCCTCGGCGAACTCCACCGGGATGTTGCGCGAGTCGGGCACCACGTGGATGGTGTCCTCGCCGTCGGCGTACCAGCGCCCGCCGGAGCCGCCGCCCAGCACCTCCCGCATCAGGTACGGCTCGCCGTCGGCGCCGGCGCCGTGGACGCCGGTGTAGCGGATGGTCTCCTGGTCGGCTGGCATGCGCCCGCCCGTCGCCTTGGCGAGCACGCCCGCCAGCACGCCGAGCAGGCGCAGGATGACGAACGTACGGGCATTGGTGGGCGCGGGGAAGACCGGGGTGAGCAGGCTCCCCTTCTCCGGGAAGATCATTTTGATGAGGGGGACGACGCCCTCGTTGACGTCGAGCTCGGCCATGCGCTCCGGCGTGTCGGCCAGGTTGCGCAACACCGGGGCCAGCCACTTCTTCAGGAACACGCCGTCGGCGTAGTCGCCCGCGTGGTTGATCGGCCCCTTGGCCTGCGGCGACGTGCCGGTGAAGTCGATCGTCAGCGGCGGCGCCGGGTCGCTGTCGCCCGCGTCGCGTTCGCCCCGTTCAATGGCGGAATGGTCGACGGTGAGGGTGATGCGCTGGGCGTGCAGGCGCGGCTCGTCCACGCCGTCGTGCTCGGCGTAGTCCTCCCACACGTACGTGCCCTCGGGGATCTTCGCGAGCAGTTCCCTGCGGAACGTCTCGGTGGTCTTGCCGATGATCGCGTCGAAGCTCCCCTCGACGGCCTGCCTGCCATACCGGTCGAACAGCTCCGCCAGCCGCCGCGCCCCCATCAGGCAGGCCGAGCACTCGGCGTCGAGGTCGCCTGCGAGCGAGTCGGGCATGCGGGAGTTGCGGGTCATGATGCGCAGCGCGGCCTCGTTGGGCACGCCCTCGTCCCACAGCTTGATCGGCGGCACCATCAGGCCTTCTTCGTAGGCCGACCGGGCGTGCGAGGGCATGGACCCGGGCACGGATCCGCCGATGTCGTCGTGGTGGCCGAACGCCTGCACGAACGCCACCACCTCCCCCTCGTGGAACACCGGCACGGTGACGCACAGGTCGGGCAAGTGGCCGATGCCGCCTTCCGAGAGGTAGACGTCGTTGTGGAAGTAGACGTCGCCGGGCTTCATCGTCTCGACGGGGAAGTCACGCACGACCGGCTGGACCAGCGCGCTGTAGGAGCGGCCGGTCAGCTTGCGCATGCGCACGTCGTGGATGCCGGCGCGGAAGTCGTGCGCGTCGCGGATCATCGGCGAGCGGGCCGTGCGCGCGATGGCCGTCTCGACCTCCTTCTCGACGGACGCGAGGGTACCCTCGACGATCTCCACCAGAATGGGATCGGTCGTGTTCATCGGTCGCTCACCGCTCCTCGTCCGCTGCTTGGGGCGTCGCGGATATCTCCACGTTGCCGAAGTCGTCCACCGTCGCCGTGAAACCCGGGTGGATGGGGACCGTGGAGCCGTACTCCTCGATCACCGCCGGGCCCGTGACCGTGGCGCCTGGGCCGAGCGCGGAGCGCTGGTGGATGGGGGTGTCGCGGGTCTCGTCGAAGTGCACGGGACGCACCGAGGTGGCGCCCTCACCCGGCTTGCCCAGGCGGGGGATGACCGGACGGCTGATGGGGCCGACGCCGGACACGCGAAGGTTGACCCATTCGACGCCGTGGCGGGGGTCGTCGCGGTAGGCGTAGCCGTACAGTTTCTCGTGCGCGACGTGGAAACGGTCGATGACCTCGGCCTGCCAGACCTCGTCGATCTCGCCCGCGGGAGCGGCCACCCGCACCTCGTACGCCTGCCCGTAATAGCGCAGGTCGGCGCTGCGCACGTAGACCGGGTCGTCGAAGCCCTCGCGGTCCAGCGCCTCGCCCGCCTGATGTTCCAGGTCGTGGAAGATTTCGACCGCCTTGCCCAGTTCGAGGTCGCGGGTGACGTACGTACGGACGTAATCGTTCTTGACGTCGACTGTGAGCAGCCCGAACGCCGACACGTTGCCGGGATCGCGCGGGATGACGACGGACGGCAGGCCGAGGATGTCGATCAGCCGGCAGGCCAGCAGCGGCCCCGACCCGCCGAACGTCACCAGCGGGAAGTCCCGCACGTCCAGCCCGCGCTTGACGGTGAGCTGCCGGATCGCGTTGCTCTGGTTGAACGCGCTGATCTCCAGGATGCCCGTCGCCGTGCGCTCGGGGGTCAGACCGAGCTTGCCGGCCAGCGCCTGGATGCCCGCGCGGGCGGCGTCGGCGTCCAGCGGGATCTCCCCGCCCAGCAGGTGCGGCGGGATGCGCCCGAGGAACACGTGCGCGTCGGTGACCGTCACCTCCGTGCCGCCCTTGCCGTAGCAGAGCGGGCCCGGGTCGGCACCGGCGGACCTCGGCCCGACCTTGAGCGTGCCCTCGGGCGAGATCCACGCGATCGAGCCGCCGCCCGCGCCGACGGTGACGATGTCGATCATCGGGATCTTGCACGGGTAGCGGCCGACGGACCCCTCCGTGGTGATGGACGGCTCACCGTCGATCACCATGGCCACGTCGGTGGAGGTGCCGCCGCCGTCCAGCGTGATCACCGACCGGTGACCCGCCGTGGACGCGATGAGCGCCGCGCCGAGCGCGCCCGCCGCGGGCCCCGACAACACCGTGGTGATCGGCTGGTTGACGACCTCGCGGGCCGACAGGATGCCGCCGTTCGACTTCATCACGGAGAACGGCTTGCCGAGCCGGTTGGACAGGCCGGCGATGTAGCCGCGCATCGCCGGTTTGACGGCGGCGTCCACGAGGGTGGTCACCGAGCGCTCGTACTCGCGGTATTCGCGCAGCACGTCGCTCGACAGGGAGATCACCGCCTCCGGGTGCTCGCGCCACAACACCTCGCGCATGCGCCGCTCGTGATCGGGGTTGGCGTACGAGTGCAGGAAGCACACCCCGATCGCGGTGATGCCCCTGGCCTTGAACCAGCGGGCCACCTCGACGGCCTGCTCCTCGGAGAACGGCCACACCTCCTCGCCCAGGTGGTCGAGCCGCCCGCCGACGGTCTTGACCAGGTGCACGGGCACGATCCTCGGCGGCTTGACCCAGAAGTAGGAGTTGCCGTAGCCGTCGGGCACGCTCTGCCTGGCGATCTCCAGGATGAACTCGAAGCCCTCGGTCGTGATGAACCCGAGGTCGGCGATGCGATCTTCGAGCAGCTGGTTCGTCGCCACCGTGGTGCCGTGCACGATCGAGCCGATGTCGAGCTCACCCAGCTTCTCGATGCCCGCGACGAACCCGTCCGCCGGGTTCGCTGGGGTCGAGGGGGTCTTGGTGGTGAGGATCTCACCGGTCTGCTCGTCCACCGCCACGACGTCGGTGAAGGTGCCTCCGGTGTCCACTCCGATACGGACGCTACGCATGGCTCCTCTAGCTTCGGCGACGGCCGAGAACTTCGTCGATGACCCGGGGCGCGTTGTCTGTGCCGACGTACGCGGCCAGCCTCACCACCATCTCCTGGGAGCGGGAGAGCTCTGCCTCCACCCTGGCCTTGCCTGACTGACCGGCCTGCACCCCAAAATACGCTCCGATGATGGTGCCGATCACACCGGCCACGCCCGCGAACAGCACGGCGAACTCCTGGGTGGCGAACACGGCGGCGCCGAAGGCGACCAGGACGGCGATGATCCCGGTGACGACGACGAGGAAGCCGTAGCGCCATCGGGTCGCCTCGGCCTGGGCGGCCGTGACGTCGTCCTGGGACATCATCGCGTCGAGCGCCGGAGGGTTGGACGGCCCGCTGGACGGCCCGCTGGACGGCCCGCTGGACGGCGGGGTAGAGGGCGGGTTGGACGGCGGATTGTCGGTGACCACACTTCCTCCTGTAACTCCAGGGGAGAAATGTCCCACGAGGTCATGGAACAAGCCAAGCCACTAAGCTGGCGGCCCGTGACTGAAGTGTCTGCCTTGTCTGCGGTGCCGTCTGGTGTCAGGGACGCCGTGCTGAAGTTCTACTTCGGCCCCATGGACTGCGGGAAGTCCACGCTGGCCCTCCAGATGAACTACAACCACGGCCGGCAAGGGCGGCGTGGCCTGGTGCTGACCAAGCATGACCGCTCCGGCGGCCCCAAGGTCACCAGCCGGATAGGGCTCGGTCTCGAGGCGATCGAGGTGGAGGACGGTCTCGATCTCGTCCGGCTGGTGACCGCGCACGACAGGATCGACTACCTGATCTGCGACGAGGCCTGCTTCTACACGGTCGAGCAGATCGAGCAGCTCGCCGACCTGGTGGACGAGCACGGTGTCGATGTGTACGCGTTCGGGCTGGCCTCCGACTTCCGTTCGGTGATGTTCCCGGCCGCCCAGCGACTGTTCGAGCTGGCCGACGAGGTGTGCCGGTTGCAGGTCGAGGTGCTGTGCTGGTGCGGCCGGCCCGGGCAGCTGAACGCCAGGGTCGTGGGCGGGGCGATGGCGCGTACGGGCGAGCAGGTCGTGATCGGCGACACCGACGCCTCACGTGTGCGTTACCAGGTGCTCTGCCGCAGGCACCATCGCTCGGGCCGGCTCGGCGAGGGCTCGATGGAGCCCGCTCACACGGCGCAGAAGCCGTCGTCGTCGCAGCCGTCGGCGGGTGCCGCGAGCTGAGTGATCGGCGCCTGCCCCGTACGCTCGGCCACCTCGTCGATCGCGGCCGCGAAGGTCTCCTCCGGCTGCGCGCCCGACACGGCGAACTTGCCTTCGAACAGGAACAGCGGCACCCCGGTGATCCCGAGCTCGCGTGCCCTGGCGAGCTGCTCGCGCACCTCCTCGGCGCCCTTCCCGTCGTCGTGCACCCCGGCCTCGGCCGCCAGCTCGCCCAGGGCGCCGGCGTCGCCGACGTTCCTGCCCTCGGTGAAGTACGCGCGGAACAGCCGGTCGGCCATCTCCGTGCCGAGCCCCTGCCGCGTGGCCACCTCGATCAGCCGGTGCGCCTCGAACGTGTTGGCGGCGACGGCCTTGTCGTAGTCGAGCCGCAGGCCGTCGCCGGCGGCGGTGGTGACGACGCGCTCGGTCATCTGGCGGGCGTTCGCCCCGAACTTCCGCTCAAGCGCGGGAAGGGCCGGCTCGCCCTGCGCGGGGGCGCCGGGGTCGAGCTGGAACGGGCGCGGCGTCACCTCGAGGGTGCCGCCCTTGGCCCGGAACCGCTCAGCCGCCCGAGCGAACCTGACATGCCCGATATAACACCAAGGGCAGACGACATCGGAGAAAAGTTCGACCTTCATGTAGCGATGCAACCTTCCGCCCTGCGCGCTGATTCCTGTCACGCCGCCCCGCCCGGGGCGCGTCAGCCGGCGGCGAGCTCTTCCAGCCGGTACGGCAGGTAGGCCGAGTCGTCCACCAGCGCCGACGCGCCACGCCACCACCCGAACCACTCGCCGCTGCGCCACATCCAGTCGACCCGCTCGATGGCGGCCACGACGTCCCCCACGGTCTCCCACCGCTCGCCCAGCTGCTCGCGGGTGGCGCCGTGGCGCATGGCCCAGCCCCGGAGGACACCCGAGGCCGCCGCGGGGACCTCGCGCGCGTACGGGTCGGGGTGTTCCCCAGGCAGCCGGTGCGGCCCGAGCCCGGCCGCCACGCCCCAGCTCCACTGCGCCTCGGCGGGCCGCGAGTAACGCAGCGAGTGGAAGTCCAGATTGGATCCGAGGTCGTCGTCGGCCCGGCGCGTTACGACGGCGTCGAGCCGCCCGCCGGCGTCGAAGTGGACCACGAGCCGCTGCCCTGGCTTGACCTCCGGCGGCAGGCGGAAGCGGTCTTCGGCCTGCCAGGAGTTGAGATCGACCTGGGCGACCGGCCGGCCCCACAGCTGGTCGGCGGCGTCGTCGGCGATCCAGGCCGCCAGCATCTCCAGCGCGGTCAGATCGGTCCACGGCTCGATCGCGACGGCCGTGCGCACCACCTCGTCGGGAGGAGGCAGCTTGCCGCCCCTGGTCCGCGTCCACCACTCCACACCCAGTTCGCGGGTGCCGACCAGCAGCGCGGCGATGGCGGCCAGCTCGGCCGAGCGTCTCGTGAGTGAGGCCCCGAGCGCCAGCTCCAGCGTGCGATCGGTCCGCTCGTCCCCGAGCACGGGGCGTACGCCGTCGATGAGGGCCGGGGCCGTCGGGCGCTCCTCGCCGAGCAGGTTGCGTACGACTCGTCTGGCCTCGGTCCTTGCGTCTTCAGCGTGTGCCTGCCGCATACCGCCACGCTACGCCTGGAGATCCTTTTCCGCGAGAGCTCGGCCACGCCGCCACGCCCCTCACCACCTGTTACCGCCCCGAGAGGCGGCCCAGACCCCGTGCCGTCCGGGGCCGGAGTCAGGAATCGCGGCGATAGCCGCGGCCGAGCAGCCAGCCCACCACGACGCCGCCGACCGCCACGCCCGCGCCCATGCCGAACGCCGCCAGCATCACCCATGGCCGCGTCTCCGCGCGCGCCTTGGCGGGCCGCTGGTAGACGGCTCCGGCCGGCCGGACACCACCCACCGTCGCGGTGCCCGCCGCAGCGGCTCCTGGCGTGGCGACGCCCCCACCCGGCCCGCCGGGGGCCGGGCCGGAGAGGGCCAGGTCGCCGGGGACTGGAGTCGCGGTGCCGGAAGTGCCGGAGGTGGCGGCGGCGGTTTCGGCGGGGGCGAGCAGGTGCTCCTCGACGGCCGAGAAGAACTCGCCCGCCGTCCGCCTGGCCACCGAGCCGAGCATGCGCTGCCCGACCCCGCCGATCATCCCGCCGATCACGGCGTCGGCGTCGTAGTCCACGCGGGTCCCGCCGTCGATCTCGGTCAGCCGTACCACGACGGTGGCGTCCACCGTCCCTGGCGCGCCCTGCCCGCGGGCCCTGAGCGTGAAGCTCTCGGGCACGAGCGGGTCCGTCAGCGCCACCTCCCCCTGATAGACCCCCTTGATGGACGCGACGCCCGCGTTGACCGTCATCCGGTACGTGTCGTGTCCCGATTCCTCCAGGCGTTCGCACCCCGGAATGGTGCGCACCAGCACCGCCGGATCCTGGAGCGCCGTCCACACCTGATCTCTCTGAACGCCGATCACGGCGCTGCCACCCACCTTCATGGAGCAACTTTAGGCGGCCGCGTCCCAGGCGGATAAGGGCAACACCTGACAGACGCCCGGCCGGCCTGGGCAGGGACTGTGACCAAGGTCGCACCCCATTGCTCTACAGCTTGTAGTACTACTTCAAGTAGATGTACTACAGCTTGTAGAGCTCATGGGAGTCGACGACGACGATGGACGCACTTGACCTCGCACGGTGGCAGTTCGGGGTGACCACCGTGTACCACTTCCTGTTCGTGCCGCTGACCATCGGTCTGGGCGTCTTCGTGGCGGGCCTGCAGACGGCCTGGCACCGCACGGGCAAAGAGCACTACCTGCGGCTCACGAAGTTCTTCGGCAAGCTCTTCCTCATCAACTTCGCCATGGGCGTGGTCACCGGCATCGTGCAGGAGTTCCAGTTCGGGATGAACTGGAGTGAATACTCCACGTTCGTCGGCGACGTCTTCGGGGCGCCCCTGGCGATGGAGGCGCTGCTGGCCTTCTTCATGGAGTCGACGTTCCTGGGGTTGTGGATCTTCGGCTGGGACCGGCTGCCGAAGAAGGTACACCTGGCGTGCATCTGGGCGGCCGCCATCGGGTCCAACGTGTCGGCCTACTTCATCCTGGCCGCCAACGCCTGGATGAAGCACCCCGTCGGCTACGAGGTCGTCGACGGCAAGGCCAGGATGACCGACCTGTGGGCGGTGCTGACCAACTCCACGGCGCTGGCCCAGGTACCCCACGTGATCGGGGCGGCGTTCGTCGTGGCGGGCGGCTTCGTCCTGGCAGTGAGCGGATACTGGCTGCTGAGGACGCGCGCCGGGATGTGGCGCGGCGCCGCCAGAGGCGCGCTCATCATGACGGCGATCGCGGGGGCCGTCGTCGCGGGCACGGGCGACACGTCCGCCAAGCTGATGTACGAGCAGCAGCCCATGAAGCTGGCCTCCGCCGAAGGGCTGGAGCGCGACACCGCGGGCGCGGCGTTCAGCGTCGCCCCGGGCATCGAGATCCCCGCCGTCCTGAGCTTCCTGGCCACCAACGACGCCGGCGCCACCGTCCAGGGCACCGAGGACCTGCAGCGGCGCTTCGAGCAGGAGTTCGGCCCCGGAGACTACCGGCCGAACCAGCCGGTCGTGTTCTGGTCGTTCCGGGTGATGATCGGGTTCGGGATGGCCACGGTGGGCCTGTCGGTGCTCGGCCTCTGGCTGACCCGCAGGAAGCGTGACATGCCGAGGTGGCTGGCTCGGGCGTTCCTGCTGGCCCTGCCGCTGCCGCTGGCCGCGGTGATCGCCGGGTGGCTGCTCAGCGAGATCGGCCGCCAGCCGTGGACGGTGGCGGGCGAGCTGCTGACGGCCGCGAGCGTGTCGCCCGGCGTGAGCCTGGCCGAGGTGGCCACCTCGCTGACCGTCTTCACGCTGCTGTACGGCGCGCTCGCCGTCGCCGAGGTCGTGCTCCTCGCCCGGCACGTCCGCGGTGGCGCCGAGGAGGAGCAGCCGCCCTCGGACGCGACCGAGCAGCTCGAACCGTCGCTGATGTACTGAGGGAGCGGACAGTGATCGATCTGTGGTTCGTCATCATCGCCTTCCTGTGGACCGGCTACTTCGTGCTGGAGGGCTTCGACTTCGGCGTCGGGATGCTGGCGCCGCTCGTGAGCGGGAACGCCGAGGAACGGCGCCAGAGCCTGCAGACCATCGGCCCGGTGTGGGACGGCAACGAGGTGTGGCTGATCACCGCGGTCGGCGCCATGTTTGCCGCGTTCCCCGCCTGGTACGCGGGCGTGTTCAGCAGCTACTACCTGCCGGTCGTGCTCGTCCTGGTCGGGCTGATCGTGCGCGGGGTCGGCCTGGAGTGGCGCGGCAAGGTCGCCTCCCCGCGCTGGTGCGACCTGGGTGTCGTGGCGGGCAGCGCGCTCCCGGCGTTCCTCTGGGGCGCGATCTTCGCCGGCCTGCTGTTCGGCCGTCCGCTCGCCGCCCTGCTCGGAGGCGCGTTCACACTGGCGGTGTGCGTCCTGCACGGCGCCGTCTTCCTGACCCTGAAGACCACCGGCCCGGTACGCCGCCGCGCCCGCGTCGCGGCGATGGCCGCGAGCGCCGTGGCCGTCCCCGTGGCCGTGTTCGCCCTGTCGGGCCTGGGCACGCTGCCCGCGCTGGTCGCCATGGCGGCGCTGGCCGCGGCCACGGCGCTGATCTGGCGCCGCAGGGAGGGCTGGGCGTTCGCAGCCACGGCGGGCGCCATCGTGCTGACCACGCTGGCCGTCTTCGTGGAGTTGCACGCGCGGCCGCTGCCCGGGCTGACGCTGGCCGAGGCCGCCTCCGGCCCCTACACGCTGACGATGCTGAGCTGGATCGGGCTGATCACACTGCCGTTCGTCCTGGTCTACCAGGGGTGGACGTACTGGGTGTTCAGGAAACGGGTCCGGGTGGGCGCGGTCTAGCCGTATCCCCGGCGGTGTTCTCGGATGGGGCGGTGTTCTTGGACGGGGCGCCGCCGAGGTAGAGGCGGCCGAGCCGCGGGTCGGCCGCCAGCTCGCGCGCCGGGCCGGAGATGTGCACCTGGCCGAGGTCGAGCACACACCCGACGTCGGCCATCTCCAGCGCCCTGCGCGCGTTCTGCTCCACCAGCAGCACCGCCACGCCGGCCCCGCGCATCAGGTCGATCTGGTCGAACACGACCTGCGTGTTGCGGGGGTCGAGCCCCATCGACGGCTCGTCGAGCAGCACCACCGCCGGCTCCAGCATGAGGGCGCGGGCGAACTCGACCTGCTTCTGCTGGCCGCCCGACAGCAGCCCGGCCACGCTCCCCCACCGCTCGGCCACGACGGGGAACAACTCCTTGACCGCCTCGATCCTGGCGTTCAGCACGGCCTGGTCGCGGACGGTGTAGCCGCCGAGCCGCACGTTCTCCGCCACCGTCATCTCCCGGAACACGCTGTGCCCCTGCAGCACGTGCGCCAGCCCGCGGCCGAGCAGCCGCTGCGGCGACAGGCCCGCCACGTCCTCCCCCGCCAGCAGCACCCGCCCCGACCTGGGCGCGAGCAGGCCGCTGGCGACCTTGAGCACGGTGGACTTGCCCGCGCCGTTGGGGCCGACGAGGCAGACGACCTCGCCGGCGCGCACGGTGACGGACAGGCCGCGCAACACCGGCGCCGCCCGGCCGTACCCGGCCACGACGTTCTCCAGGGCGAGCAGCGTGTTCATGGGGCACTCACGCTCCTGTCAGACACCGAGATACGCCTCCAGCACGCGGGGGTCGTCCCTGATCTCCGAGGGCGGGCCCGCGGCGATCGGCGCGCCGCGGTCGAAGACGATCACGTGGTCGCACATGCCCATCACCATGTCCATGTTGTGCTCGACGACGAGGAAGGTGCGGCCCTCGGCGTTCAGCTCGCGTACGAGGGTGACGATGCGGTCGATCAGCGCCGGGTTGACGCCGCCGGCGGGCTCGTCGAGCAGCACCAGGTCCGGCTCGGCCATGAGCACGGCGGCCAGTTCGAGCAGCTTCTGCTGGCCGTAGGACAGGTCGCGGGCCTCGGCGTGCTCCAGGTGCTCGATGCCCATGCGGTGCAGCCAGCGGCGGGCACGCTCGGCCTCGCCCTTGTCGTGCAGCCCGGCCAGCAGCTCGCGCAGGCGGGTGCGGCGGACGGCGACCAGCATGTTCTCCAGCACGGTCAGGCGCGGGAAGACCCGGCAGAGCTGGAAGGTGCGGCCGATGCCCGCGTGCGCGATCCGGTGCGGCGTGTGGCGGGTGATGTCGCGCTCGCGATAGAGCACCCGCCCCGAGTCGGGCCTGATCATGCCAGTGATCAGGTTGAAGAACGTGGTCTTGCCCGAGCCGTTGGGCCCGATGAGGCCGTTGACCTGCCCGTCGCGCAGCTCGACGGTGGCGCCGTGCACCGCGGGCACGCCGCCGAACGACTTCGTGAGGTCTTCCGTGCGCAGCGAGGTCATCGGGCCACCCCTTCCAGCCGCTGCCCGGCGCTCTCCTCCGGGATGGACGGCCCCGCGCGTTTCCTGGTGAGCCTGGACAGGATGCCCTCCGGCATGAACAACACGACCAGGATGAGCAGCACGCCCGTCGCGGCCAGGTGGACCTGCGTCTCGCCCAGCGCGATCAGGAAATACTCGCCGGCGGGCGCCACGATGAGCGCGCCGAGCAGCGGGCCGTACACGTGCCGGACCCCGCCGAGCAGGCTCATCAGCACCATGTACGAGCCGATCAGGATGGAGAACATGAAGATCGGGTCGAGGCTGCCGAACCACAGCGCGTACAGGCCGCCGGCCAGCGCCACGAACAGGGCCGACAGGGCGAAGGCGACCACCTTGTACGCCGCGGTCGGCACGCCGAGCGACTCGGCCTTGTCCTCGTCCTCCCTGATCGCCCGCAGGCCCGCGCCGAAGCGGGAGCGGGAGACGTACCACCAGGACAGCAGCGCGAGCCCGAGCAGCACGAGGAACAGGTAGAAGAAGACCATGTGCGTCTGCCCCCGGTGCAGGCCGGGGAACGGCGAGGGCACCTGGAGGCCGGTTGAGCCGCCGGTCAGCGAACGCCAGCCCTGCACGACGAGGTTCATCATCGACACGAGCGCGATCGACACGATCACGAACGACGCGCCCCGCACCCGTACGGCCGCGACGCCGACGCCCACGGCGAACACGGTGACCAGCAGCGCCGCGACCGGCAGGGCCACCGCCCACGGCACCTCCAGCCGGGTCACGAGCAGCCCGGTGCCGTACGCGCCGAGCCCGAAGAACGCCGAGTGGCCGAGCGAGACGTAGCCGGTGAAACCGCCCAGGAGGTTCCAGGAGGTGGCCATGGCGGCGTACATGACGGTCAGCGCGCCCGCGTACACGAGGTAGTAGTTGGGCACCAGCCAGGGGTAGGCGATCGCCAGGGCGGCGACCAGCAGCGGGAGCCCTCTAGAAGCGGTGCGCAAGGCGGCCTCCGAAGAACCCCTGCGGGCGGGCGAGCAGGGTCAGGAAGAGGAAGACGTAGAACATCATCGTCGCCCAGGTGGCGTCCACGGTGACGAGCACGACGCCTTCGACGACGCCGAGCAGGACGGCAGCCAGCGCCGAGCCGGCCACGCTGCCGAGCCCGCCGACCACGATGATCGCCATCAGCTTGCCGATCCACACCCAGTGGGAGGCGGGGAAGAACGGCGTGATCAGGGCCAGCACGGTGCCGCCGACGGCGGCCGTGGCCAGGCCGACGCCGAAGCCGTAGCCGGCGACCCGCTCGGTCGGGACACCGACCAGCCTGGCCGCCTCGCGGTGCTGGATGGTGGCGCGCAGCGCCTGCCCGAACCTGCTCCTGACCAGCACGGCGAAGAGCACGCCGAGGGTGAGCGCGGCGACCGCGAAGGCGATGATCTTGTCGTACGGGAGGTGCACGCCGCCGACGGTCAGTGACCTGGTCGCGTACTCCATGCTGACCGACTTGTAGGAGCCCGTGTAGAACGTCCCGAGCAGCCCTTCGATCGTCAGCGCGAGCCCGAAGGTCAGCAACACCGACATCATGGCCACGTTCTCCGGCGCCAGCCGGGCGATGAGCAGCCGCTGCACCGCCACGCCCAGCAGGAAGAAGACCGGCACGGTCACCGGCAACGCCAGGAACGGGTCCACCCCGAACGCCGTGTGCACCGTGTACGTCAGGTAGGCGGCCAGGAACAGGAACGCGGGATGGGCCACCATGACCACCCGCATCACGCCGAAGTACAGCGACAGGCCAGAGGCGAGCAGCGCGTAGAGCCCGCCCGTCAGCACGCCCAGGGCCAGCCCCTGCAGGAGCAGGCTCACCATTCCTGCTTCGGGTAGACGAGGCCGGCGGTCTTGGCCCGCTCGGGCAGCACGATCTCGATCTCGCCGTCCACGTACTGCTGGATCATGTGCGCCTGCTCGGGCCGGCCCTTGTCGTCGAAGGACAGCGGGCCCACGACCGTGTCGAACGTGCCCTGCCTGATGTGCTCGGTCAGCTTGTCCTGGCACTCCTTACTCGGGTCGGCGCACTTGGCCGCGGTCACGGCGGCCTCGATGATCTGGCCGACCGTGTAGCCGTTGGCCGCGTCCTCGTTGGCCGCGCCGCCGAACATCTCTTTGTACCGCCTGACCATCTCCTCGTTGCCGGTGAACGTCGAGGCCGCCGACCACCCGACGGGCGAGACGATGTGCTCGGCCGCCCCCTTCACCGCGTCGGGGAACTCGGCCAGCGTCGGCCCCGTCGAGAACGCCGCCAGCTTGGGCTGCACCTTCAGCTCCTGCAGCGCGCGCACCAGGCCCACGGAGTCCTCGAACTGCGTGCCGCCGACGACGAGATCCGGCTTGGCCGCGGCGATCTTGGCGGCGATGGGCGAGAAGTCGGTGGTCTCCGGCGGGTAGACCTCGTCCACGACCGTCTTGATCCCGGCCGCGGCCAGCCTGTCGCGCAGCCCGTACGCGGTGCCCTGGGCGAACGGGTCGTCCAGGCTGGCGTAGGCCGCCGTCTTGGGCCGCTGGTCCTCCGGCAGCTTGACGAGGTAGTCGGCCAGATAGTCGTAGTGGTCGTCGGCGATCGCGGGGGCCGCGTAGAAGAGCCGCTTGAAGCCCTGCTCGAAGACCTCCTTCGCGGCCCCGGCCGGCTCCACGAACACCATGCCGTACGACTCGGCGACCTTCGCCGCGGGGATCACCAGCCGCGAGGAGAACGGCCCGAACACCAGGTCGACCTTGTCCTGCGTGATGAGTGACTCGTAGTCGGAGCTGACCCGGTTGGGGTCGGAGGCGTCGTCGCGGAAGACCAGCTCGACCTTCCTGCCCAGCAGGCCGCCCTTGGCGTTCACCCGGTCCGCCCAGACCTGGTAGCCCTCCTGGATGCCCTTGCCCGGCTCGGAGAAGTCGCCGGTGAGCGGGAGCGAGATGCCGATCTTGACCGGTCCCTGCCGCTGACCGGGTGTGGGGGCGGCGCCGGGTTCGTCGGTCTTCGCACAGGCGGTCAGCGCCAGACCGCACATCGAAATGATCACTAGGCCGCTGGAAAGTCGTGCCATCGAGGAGACTCCCGTCAGGAGAGGCGCCGCCGCGAAAGCGCTTTCGTAAGCGCTTTCGGTTACGATTGCACGGGATCCAGCCCCGGGACAAGGGGGATCGTCCGCATGGCAGAGCGACCTTCCGTGCCGTCCCCGCCCCGCCTCGTCGACGTGGCCAGGGCCGCGGGGGTGTCGCTGGCGACGGCCTCCCGCGCCATGACGGGCAGCTCGGGGGTGAGCGCCGAGGTCGCGGCCCACGTCCAGGCGGTGGCGTCGCGCATCGGCTACGTGCCCAACAGCCACGCGCGGGCGCTGGCTGGCGGGCAGGTGTCCATGGTGGGGCTGATCGTGCACGACGTCGGCGATCCCTATTTCGGGGAGATCGCCAGGGGCGTGCTGCACGAGACGGAGAGCCGCGGCTACCTGGCGCTGATCAGCCAGACCCAGCGCGACCCGCGGGCGGAGCTGGCCAGGATCCGCGCGCTGCGGGCGCACCGGGTGACCATGCTCGTGATGGCCGGCTCCGGTTACGTCCGGGCGGGCAGAGAAGCAGGCACAGAGGTGGGCGCAGGCGCGGGCATCACGGCGGGCGCGGGGACGGGCACAGGGACGGGCACGGGGGCGGACACTGACGCCGGCGCCGACATGGCCGCGGAGGTGCGCTCGTTCACCGCCGCGGGCGGCCGCCTCGCCGTGATCGGCCGCCACCACCTGCCCGTGGACGCGGTGCTGCCCGACAACGCCGCCGGCGGCGCCACGCTCATGCGGCACCTGCTCGGCCTGGGCCACCGCCGCCTGGGCGTGCTGGGCGGGCCGCCGAACCTCACCACGGTCGAGGACCGCCTGGACGGCCTGCGCACGGCGTTCGGCGCGGCCGGGCTCGACTGGCGCTCGGTCCCCGTCGTGCACGGCGACTTCACCCGGGAGGGAGGCGCGGCGGCGACCGCCCGGCTGATGCGCGCGCACCCTGACCTGACGGCGGTGGTCGCGCTCAACGACCCGATGGCGGTGGGCGCGCTGTCCTGGTTGCTCAACAGCGGGCGGCGGGTGCCCGGGGAGATCTCGGTGGCCGGGTTCGACGACGCGCCGGTGGCGCGCGACGTCTATCCGGCGCTCACCACGATCAGGCTGCCCATGGCCGACATGGGCAAACAGGCGCTCGACCTCGTCCTCAGGCCGCCGGCGAGCCGGCCGCGCCGCCGCCGCACCACGCATGAGCTGGTGGTGAGGGCCTCCACGGCCCCGCCGCACACGTGAGCGGAGCTAGCCCACGACCCGCATCTCGCCGCTCCCCGGGTCCGTCATGTGCAGCTCCCCGCCGAGCCGCTCGCTGAGCAGGTCGAGCACCTTACGGCTGGACAGGACGGTCCACAGGTCGCCCGCGAGGTGCGGGATGCCGGCGGGGGCGGCGCCCATCCAGGCGTCCTTGCCCGCCCGCGTGGCGAACGTCGTCACGACGAAGTCGCCGTCAGGGGTCGTGCAGTGTCCTGAGCGGACGCCGGCGCCGTCGGCCTGCAGGCGGGGGTCGCACCCGACCCTGGCGGACAGCTGCTCGACGGTCAGGGCAGCGGCGCCGGCCGGCCCTCCCGCCGCGAGGTAGCCGCCGCTCCCGTCGCCGGCGGAGCAGGCGGCGGCCAGCCCGGCCAGCAGCGCGAGCGCGGCGAGGCGTCGAGGTGCCGTGATGTGCGGAGGTACGCGTCCCCCGGGGGTCAGCATGGTCAGGAGGCCGGCGTGGGCGTCTGCGAGACCCGATGGTCGGTCAGGTGCAGGTCGCCGTCGAGCCGCTCCTGGATCGCCTCCAGCACGTCGAGCGGGCCCAGGACGGTCCAGCGCGGGCCGACGAGGTGGGGGTTGTACTCGGGTGCCCGGTCCATCCATTCGTCCTTGAGCGCCTCGGTCTTGAACGTGTTGACGAAGAACCTGCCATCCGTGGTCTTGCAGAACCCGGTGCGCAGGTCGTCGGCCTCGACCTGCATCTTGGGCTTGCAGCCGACCTTCGCGGAGAGCTGCTCGACGGTCAGCGGGGCCGCGGGCCTCTGGCTCTCGCCTGCTGCGACGTAGTCGCTCCAGCCCCCTGAGGAGCATCCGGCGACCAGCCCGGCCAGCAGCGCGAAAGCGGCCAAGCGTGGAAAAGTCGTCATGTGCGGAGGTACGCAGGACCCGGCATCCAGGTTCAGCGCAGGATCACGCACCCACGCGCGGCGAGCCAGCTCAGCACCTCCGGCTCGCCGTCGAGCTTGTTCCATCGCAGGTCGAGCTTGCCCAGCGGGGGCAGCCGGTCCGGCAGCTCGCGCAGCCGGTTGTTGCGCAGGTCGAGATGCCTGAGCCCAGGCGGCAAGGCGTCGGGCAATCCGCCGAGCAGGTTGTCGCGCAGGTCGAGCACCCGCAGCCCCTCCAGCTCGGCGATGGCCGCGGGCAACCGGGTCAGCCGGTTGCCCTGGAGGTGCAGCTCGCGCAGCCGGGTCAGCCCGCCGATCGTCTCGGGCAGCGACTCCAGGCGGTTGTCGTAGAGCCGCAGCTCCACCAGCGCGGCCATCCGTCCCAGCGCCTCCGGCAGGCGGGTGAGCCGGTTGGCGGTCAGGTTGAGGTAGGCGAGGCGGTCGAGCCGCCCGATCGCCACGGGCACCTCGGTGAACAGGTTGTCGCTCAGGTAGAGGTAGTCGGTGAGCGCCAGGTCGCCGAACTCGGGCGGGATGGAGGTGAGCCGGTTGTGCCCGAGGTCGAGCATGCGCAGCCGGGCCAGCCCGCCGACGGCCGCGGGCACCTCGGTCAGCGCGTTCTCGGCCAGGTTGAGCGACTCCAGCCGGGTCAGCTTCCACAACGAGCCGGGCACCTCGATCAGCGCGTTCCGGCCCGCCGCCAGGTGCCGCAGCCGCCCGCCGAGCCGCTCGGGCAGCGCGCGGACGCGGTTGCCGTACAGGGAGAGCGACTCCAGGCGTGGCGGGCAGGCCGGGACGGCCGTCAGCGCGTTGCCGTCCAGGTGCAGCGCGCGCAGCGCGGCCAGCCCCGACAGGTCGGGCAGAGCGCGCAGGCGGTTGCCGTCGAGCCTGAGCTCCTCCAGCGAGCCGAGCCCGGCCACCCATCCGGGCACCTCGGTGATCGCGTTCCAGGCCAGGTCGATCAGGCGGACGCCGTCGGGAACGCCGGGGAAGGAGGTCAGGCCCGCTCCGGGGGCACGCAGATCCGGCACGAACCGGATCATTCCACAGCGGAGCGGAGCTCGAAGAGCTCGGACGGGGAGATGGGCATGCGGTCGACGTCGATGCCCTCGGCGTCCTCGACGGCCGAGGCGATGACCGCGGAGACGGGGATCACGCCGGCCTCGCCCGCGCCCTTGATGCCGAGGGGGTTCAGCGGCGAGGGCGTCTCCAGGTGGGCGGTCTCGACGTGCGGGATCTCGGTGGCGTACGGCATGAGGAAGTCCATGAAGGAGGCGTTCACCAGCTGGCCGTGCGCGTCGTACACCATGCGCTCGTAGAGCGCCCCGCCGATGCCCTGCGCCACTCCGCCGTGGATCTGCCCTTCGACGATCATGGGGTTGATCAGCCGCCCGCAGTCGTGCACGACGGCGTAGCGCACCACCTTGATCTCGGCGGTGTCGGGGTCGGTCTCGACGACGGCGGCGTGCATGCCCGACGCGAACGTGGATCTGATCGGCGAGTAGTAGTCGCGCCCCTCCAGGCCCGGCTCCTCCCCCTCGGCGACCGGCGGCCGGTCGGGGGAGGCCGCGGCGGAGAACTGGGTCGCCTTGGCCGCCTCGTCGTCGAAGGCGTACCTCAGCGGGTTGGCCAGCACGGCCACCGTGGACAGCGGGATCGACGCCGACGGCGCCCCCGCCACGTGCACCATCCCATCGTCGATCGCCAGGTCCGCCGGGTCCGCCTCCAGCGCGTCGGCGGCGATGCGCAGTGCCTTCTCGCGTACTTTCCTGCAGGCCAGCGCGATGGCGTTGCCGCTCATGACGGCCGCGCGCGAGGCGAACGTGCCCACCGCGTAGCCGAACCTGCGGGTGTCGCCGGTGACCACGCTGACCCGCTCGATCGGCACGCCCAGCTCGGTGGCGGCGATCTGGGCGAACACCGTCTCGTGCCCCTGCCCCTGCGAGGTGAGCCCGGTGGAGACGTGCACCCGGCCGTCGGAGGTGACCTGCACGTGCCCGCCCTCGTAGGGGCCGACGCCGGTGCCCTCGACGTAGCAGCCGATGCCGATGCCGCGCCCCGGACGCCTCTCGTGCCCGTCCCAGCCGATCAACTCCTTGATCATGCGGAGCATCTCCGGGTAGTTCCCGCTGTCGTAGATCAGCGGGCGCCCGTCCTGGAAGGTCATGCGCTGGTCGTACGGGAACTCCTCCGGCCTGATGAAGTTGACCTCCCGCACCTCCGTGCGGTCCTTGCCCAGATGGCGCGCGATCTTGTCCATGGTCCGCTCCATGCAGAACACGGCCTGCGGCCTGCCCGCCCCCCGGTAGGGGGTGACCTGCACGGTGTTGGTGTAGACGGAGGTGAACTCGACGCGATAGGCGCCGATCTTGTACGGCCCCAGCAGCTGGGTGGACGTCACGATCGGCACGATGATCCCGTAGGGCGTGTAGGCGCCGTGGTCGTGCCGGATCGTCACGTCCAGCCCCAGGACGCGGCCGTCGTCGTCGAAGCCGACCCGCACGTGCTGGATCTGCGCGCGCTCGTGGGCGGAGGAGATGAAGTGCTCCCTGCGATCCTCCGCCCACTTGACCTCGCGCCCGAGCGTCATGGCGGCCCACGGCACGAGGATCTCCTCGGGCCACGGGTGCACGATCTTCACGCCGAAGCCGCCGCCCACGTCGGGCGCGATCACCTCGACGTGCGGCAGCGGCAGGCCGAGCGTGGCGGCGACGGCCATGCGGACGCTGGTGGAGGTCTGGGTGCTGGAGTAGACGCGCAGGTCCCTGCCGTCCCAGCGGGCGTAGACCCCGCGTCCTTCCAGGGGCATGCTGGCGCTGCGCTCGATGTCGAGCCGGAAGGAGAGCGTGTGCGGCGCGGCCTCGATCGTCTCGCCGGCGCCGCGACCGTCCGCCGCCGCGACCTCCTGCACGAGGTGGGCGCCGACGTTGCCGGGCACGTCCTCGTGCACCAGCGCGGCCCCCTGCACGGCCTCCTCCAGCCCGACGACCGGCTTGAGCGGCTCGTAGCCGACCTCGATGAGCGCGCAGGCGTCCTCGGCGGCGTATCTGTCGCTCGCCACGACCATCACGACCGGCTCGCCGACGTGCCTGACCACGTCGCGGGCCAGCGGGTAGGCGGTGCGGCCGTGGGTGAGGGCCGGGTGCGGGATCAGCAGCGGGAGTGCCCTGCCCACCCGCTCGGGCAGGTCCTCCCAGGTGTGGATCGCGATGAGCCCCGGCACGTCGAGTGCGGGCGTCACGTCGATGTCGCGGATGCGGGCGTGGGCGTGCGGCGAGCGCACGAAGGCGGCGGCGAGCGCGTCGCGGCCGAGGTCGTCGAGGTAGCGCCCCTGCCCGGTGAGCAGCCTGGGGTCCTCGCGCCGCTGCACGGGCTCCCCGAACAGCCTCGTCGTCATGTCTCCTCCGCCAGCAGCTCGGCGGCCCGGTGGACGGCCTTGACGATGTTCTGGTAGCCGGTGCACCGGCACAGGTTGCCCGAGATGCCCTCGACGATCTCGTCGTCCGACGGCTCCGGATTGTCCCTGAGAAACGCGGTGACCGTGCACAGGAACCCCGGCGTGCAGAACCCGCACTGCAACCCGTGGCACTCGGCGAACGCCCGCTGCACCGGCGACAGCGCTGTGTTGGCCTCCGCTCCGGGGAGGCGGCCCGGCCGCTCAAAGCCGCCGCCTTCCCTCGTCGTTCCCTCGCGCGCGAGGCCCTCGACGGTGGTGATCTCCTGCCCGTCCACGGTGACCGCGAACGTCAGGCACGACCGCACCGGCCGGCCGTCGAGCAGTACCGTGCAGCAGCCGCAGACGCCGTGCTCGCAGCCCACGTGGGTGCCGGTCAGGCCGAGGTCGTGGCGCAGGCAGTCGGACAACAGCCGGCGGGCGGGCACCTTCACCCGCCTGGTCGCGCCGTTCACGACGAGTGTGATCTCAAGCTCCACGGGCTGCCGCCCCTTCCCTGGCCGCGTTCCGCAGCGCCCGCTCGGCGAGCACGCCCACCAGGTGCCGCCGGTAGGCGGCCGAGGCGTGCACGTCGCTCTCGGGCTCGGTCTCCTCCTGTACGGCCCGCACCGCCTCCGCCCAGCCGCCGGCCGCTCCCCCGCACGACCCGGTCACGTCCACGACGACGGGCACGGGTCCGACGCCGACGCAGGCGACCCTGGCGGCGGTGACGCGCGCGTCGCCGTCCACCGTGACCACGGCGCAGACCCCGGCCAGCGCGTAGTCGCCATGTCGGCGGGCCACCTCCTCGAAGGCGGTGCCGGTGCGCGGGCCCAGCGCGGGGAAGAACGCCGACACGGCCAGTTCGCCCGGCTGGACCGCCGACTCCAGAGGCCCGACGAAGAACTCCCGCGCCGGCACCTCCCGCTCCACGGCCGCCCGGCCGTCCCAGTGGGCCAGCCGGACCGTGCCGTCCAGCACCGCCAGCACGGCCGGCAACTCGGCGGCCGGGTCGGCGTGCACGAGGCTGCCCACCACCGTGCCCCGGTTGCGGATCGCTGGATGGGCGACCAGCTTCAGCGCCCGCGTGAGCAGCGGGTGCGCGCCCGCGTGCTCGGCATCGGAGTGCCTGACCAGCGCGCCCACCCTGACACCCGCCGGGGTCGCGTCGAGCGCGGACAGCGAGCCGATCCGGTTGATGTCGACGAGATGCCCGGGCGCGGCCAGCCGCATGTTCATCAGCGGGATCAGGCTCTGCCCGCCGGCCAGCACCTTGCCGCGCACCTGCGCGAGCGTGCGCAGCGCCGCGCCGACGTCACGGGGCGCGTGGTACGCGAACGGCGGCGGCTTCACGCGGGCTCGCTCCCGGCCGGCTCGGGGGCGCGCCCGGCGATGGCCCTGAGCAGGTGGTAGCCGCCCAGCACCACGATGGTGCCGAGCGCGATGCCCTCCAAGGTGAAGTCGCCCCCGATGAAGTGCTGCACAGGTCCGATGGCCAGGATGATGCCCGCCCCGGTCGGAACCATGTTCACGGGGTCGGCGAAATCCACCCGGTTCTCGATCCAGATCTTCGCGCCGAGCAGCCCGATCATGCCGTAGAGGATCACGGTGACGCCGCCGAGCACGCCTCCGGGGGTGGCCGCGACCAGCGCGCCGAACTTGGGGCACAGGCCGAACAGGATCGCGATGACCCCCGCGATGTAGTAGGCGGCCGTGGAGTAGACCTTGGTGGCCGCCATGACGCCGATGTTCTCGGCGTACGTCGTGGTGGGCGAGCCACCGACCGAGCTGGCGAGCGCGGTGGTGACGCCGTCGGCCGCCACGGCGCGGCCCACGTACGGGTCGACGTCGGTGCCCGTCATCTCGCCGACCGCTTTGACGTGGCCGATGTTCTCGGCTATGAGCGCGATGACGGCGGGCAGCACGAGCAGCACGGCGGAGGTCTTGAAGTCGGGCCCGTGGAACTCCGGCAGCCCGACCCATTCCGCCTGCGCCACCGGCTCGAAGTTCACCCGGTCGTGCGGGAACGCCGTCGCCACGCAGTAGGGGCCCTCGGCCGGGCAGGCGGCCCCGGAGGCGTCCCGCAGGTTCGCGCCGGGCAGCACCGACGTGAGCGGCCCGGCCACCCTGTCCAGCACCCAGGACAACACGAACCCCGCGACGAGCCCGACCAGCACGCCGATCCGCCCGATGAACCCCTTGAACAACACGATCACCACGAACGTGATCAGCATCGTGACGAGGGCGACCCAGTGGTCCTGCGGCCAGTAGGTGTCCGCCACCACGAACGCCAGCCCGAACCCGATCAGCATCACCACCGCGCCCGTGACCACGGGCGGGAAGACCCGGTGGATGATCTGCACGCCGAGGAAGTGGATGGCCAGCCCGGCCAGCGCCAGCACGAGCCCGGCGACCAGGATGGCGCCGGTCACGATCGCGTCCGCTCCCCCGGTGTCGCCTCCCGCCGCCGCCCTGATGGCGAACACCCCGCCGACGAAGGACGCGCTGGTGCCGAGGTAGCTCGGCACCTTGCCCTTCACGATCAGCAGGAACAGGATCGTCGAGACGCCGGACATCATCACGGCGATGTTCGGATCGAGCCCCATCACCAGGGGGAAGACGAACGTCGCGCCGAACATCGCGATCACGTGCTGCGCCCCGAACCCCACCATCCGGGGCCAGCTCAGCCGCTCGTCGGGCCTGACCACCTCTCCCGGGGCCAGATGCTTGCCGTCACCGTGCTTGGTCCATCCCAAAACCATGAGAGCCCCTCTTGCTACCGGGCGTTGCGCTGGGCCGGCGACACGCTTTCCGTTGCGGGCACATTAGGCCCGCCGGATCACTCCTACACGGGCATGATCTGCCAAATCTACGCCGGGAACCAGAGAAAAGCTCTCGCGCACGGGCCTTCGGCGCCCTGGGCGGCTGTCAGGTGCCGGCGCCGCCCGCACTATTCGACCCGGATCGAGAACCCCTCGCCGCTGACCACCTGGCCTGACCGGATCTTGGCCCGCTTCCGCAGCTCCACCTCGCCGTCCACGAGCACCATGCCCTCGGCAACGAGCTGCTTGGCCATGCCGCCCGTCTCCGTGATGCCGCAGTATTTCAGCAGGTCGCACAGCGGGATGAAGTCGGAGCGCAGTTCGAAGTCCACGGGCCCCAAGCCTAGACGCACCACCCGCCGCCTAGATTCCCCGCATGCGCAGCACGTGCAGGGCCAGGGTGAGGTTGAGCCGCAGGTGAGGGTCATCGGTGAAGCCGCCGAGCAGCCGCTCCAGCTTCCCGATCCGGTAGCGCAGCGTGTTGTAGTGGAAGTGCAGCCGCCTGGCCGTCTCCGCCACGTTCAGGTTGGTCTCCAGAAGGGCCTGGAGGGTTCGCCGCAGGTCGGCGTTCTCGGCGTCGTCGTCGGTGGCCAGCGGCCCGAGCGTCTCGCGGACGAACGCGTGCAGCTCGTCGGTGTCGTTCACCAGCGACAGCAGCCGGTAGACGCCGAGCTGGTCGAAGTGGGCCACCGCGCCGGGCCCGTGCAGCTGCCGCCCGACCCTGGCGGCCTTCAGCGCCTGCGCATAGGCCTCGGGCAGCGTCTCCGCCCCCGGGCTGGGCCGGGACGTGCCGGTCGAGAACGTCGCGGGCGGCGGGTCGGCGAAGGCGCAGGCGGCGTCCTTGGCCATCCTGGCGACGTCGGCGGAGGCGTCGACCACGGCCACCACCTCGTGCGAGAAACCCGCCACCGCGCCGTGCGGGTCGTGCCGCCTGATGGCGGCCGTCCAGCAGGCCACCAGCCGGTCCTGGGCGCTGCGCTCGTCGCCGTCGGGGTCGAGCTCGGCCACCAGGACGGTCACGGGCCGCGACAGGTCCCACCCGAACGCCCCGGCCCTGGCCGTGACCCGCTCGACCGTGCCGGCCCGTCCGGTGAGCACGTCGCGCAGGAAGTCGGCCCGGTATTTGCTCTCGACGGCGTTGACCGCCTCCTGGCGGGTGACGACGAGCGCGGCGACGGTGGCGGCGCGTTCGAGGATGCCGATGTCACTGTCCCTCATGGCCGCGGACGGGCTGTAGGCGACGATCCTGCCGTGGTGGTGCCCTCCTGCCAGCACCGGCACCGAGGCGAACGACCGCGTCCGCCCCGCGTCCGGTCCCCCGGCGGCCCCGGCCACCGGGGGGCCCTCGTGGGTGATCGACTCGCACAGGACGGTCACGTGTCCGGCGGGTCCGGCGGCGGCCAGCACGCGGCCCGAACCGTCGACCGCGGCCACCGACACGTCGAGCAGGTGCGCCACCTCGGCGGTGACCTCGTTGAGCCCGCCTCCTGCCAGCACCACCTGCACCAGCGCCCGGTGCGCCTCCTCGGCGCGGGCGAGCACGGCGGCCTGGCGGTTGAGGATGTCGGTGAGCACCTGGTTGAGGATGTCGTCGAAGCCGACGTCGTTCGGGAGCAGGATGAGCGGGAAGCCGAGCCGGTCGGCCTGCTCGGCCATCTCGGCGGGCAGCTCGTCGACGTAGCGGCCCAGCTTGATCGCCAGGGCGGACAGTCCGCGCTCGTCCAGGTCGGCCACCAGCCTGCCGAGCGACTGCGGCGTGTTGCGCAGCGGGTAGCCGGTGGTGAGCAGCAGCTCGTGCGGCTTGACCCAGGCCAGGATGTCGGGCACCTCCATGACGTTGAGCCGCTGCACGATGCGGCCCAGCCCGCTCTCTCCCGCGATCAGCCTGGCCCCGGCGAGGGTGGACACGCCGAGCACCTCGCCGACGGACACGCCATGGGTGATCGTTCCGGTGCTCGCCAGACGGACGGGGGGCTCCATGGATGTGATTGTGACCCCGGAGACCGTCTGTCAGGAAGAGCCAACCTTCCCGCTCACTGTTGGCAAATTTACCCGTACGGAGGGTTCCCGGCCCGTTCTACGGTCAGGACCAGGGTCGGTTGGGAGGTCTGGTGACGGTCAGTACTCACGCGAGACGTACCCGCATCCACGTCACGGGAGCGGCCAGCACGGCGGTACGTCCCGTCCTGGAGTCGTCCCGCCGCCCGGCGCGCGTGCTCGCCGCGTTTCCCGGCGGGATCTACCTGGAGGTCAGGACCGATCTTGAGCCTTCGGTGATCGCGGTCATCACCGGCGAGGCGATCCGGCTGCCCAACTCCGTGCTGCTGTCCGGCCCGCTCCCGAGGGTCACGGTGGGTGACGACGCTTCGGTGGGCGACCGTTCGATCGAGCTGGGCCCGCTGAACCTGACCGTCCGGCGCTGGTGGGATCCCGCGCCGCCGCTGGGCACGGTCGACCGGGCGAGCCTCGTACGCGCCGCCGCCCGCCTGACCGACCCGCCCGAGCCCGGCCTGGCCGGCAACGCCGCGGTCGACATGCTGGCGGGCGGGTGCGCCAAGGGCTGGCTGCTGGGGGCGGTGACGGCGGCCGAACAGTTGGTGGGCCTGGGGCCGGGGCTCACGCCGAGCGGCGACGACGTTCTGGCCGGGCTGCTGCTGACGCTGCGGCATGTGGGCGCGGCGGCCGGCGTGGAGCGCGCGGTCTGGCTGGCGGGCTGGCTGGGCGCGACGGTCACCTTCGACGCCCGCACGCGGACGACGCCCATCTCGGCCACGCTGCTGCACTGCGCGGCCAGAGGTGCGGCCAGCCCCGAGGTGATCGGGGCGCTGCGCGGCATCGCCGGCACGCAGGCGCTCGAACCTGCGCTGCGCCGGCTGCACCGGCTCGGCCACACCTCGGGGGCCGATCTGGCACAGGGCATCGCCATCGGGGTGAACGCGGTCCTCTCCCTGGGCGACCAGGAGTCGGGCCAGTGAACCAGGCTGCGAACGACGCCGTGAACGACGCCGTGAATGATGCTGCGCACGGCGCCGCTTCGTGTGAGGTGGTACTGGTACGGCGGGGGACCTATCACGACTCGGTGACCCTCATGCGGGTCAGCCGGTCACTGTCCGACATGCCGGGCGTGACGGTGGCCATGGTCGCCATGGCCACCGATCTCAACGTCTCCATCCTGCGCGAGCTGGGGTTCACGATCCCGGAGACCGACCCGGGCGATTTGCTGATCGCCGTACGCGCGAGCGACACCGAGGCCGCCGTCGAGGAGGCCGACCGGCAGCTGACCACCTTCCAGCGGGCGGATCCGGCCCCGGAGCACCAGCCGCCGCTCACCACCCGCTCGGCCGCGAGGACCCCGGCTGACCTGGTTCTCGTCTCCACGCCCGGAGAGCACGCCTTCGCCGAGGCGCTGGACGCCGTCGAGGCGGGCCTGCCCGTCATGATCTTCAGCGACGGTGTGCCCGTGTGGCAGGAACGCCTGCTGAAGGAGCGGGCGCTTCAGCAGGCTGGGGACGTCCTCGTGATGGGCCCCGACTGCGGCACGGCGGTGATCGGCGGCGTCGGCCTGGGCTTCGCGAACGTCCTCCGCCCCGGCCCCGTGGGCGTGGTGGCGGCCTCGGGCACCGGCGCGCAGCAGGTGACGTCCCTGCTCGACTGGGCGGGCACGGGCGTCAGCCACGTGCTCGGCGTGGGCGGCAGGGACCTGTCGGCCGAGGTGGGCGGCCTGTCGGCACTGCGGGCCCTGCGCATGCTGGACGACGACCCGGCCACCGAGCTGATCGTGCTCATCTCCAAGCCGCCGTCCCCGGAGGTGGCGCGGGCCGTGGAGGAGTCGGTGGGCCGGATGCGCACGCCGGTCGTACGCGCGATGCTCCAGGAGGGCGCGCCCGACCTCACGGAGGCGACGGAGCAGGTGCTGCGCGCGCTCGGCAGGCCCGTCCCCGAGTGGCCGTCCTGGCCGTCGTGGCCGGGCGGACGCCCGCCCGCCAAGGCGATCAAGGGCGTCTACGCCGGCGGCACGCTCAGCGCGGAGGCCGCGATGGTCGCCGGTTCCGGCGACATCGTCGACTACGGCGACGACGCCTACACCAGGGGACGCGCCCACCCCATGATCGACCCGGTGCTCCGCGTCGAGGCGCTCGCCCACACCCAGGACACCGACGTGGTGCTCATGGACGTCGTGCTCGGCCACGGCGCCGACCCCGACCCCGCCGCCTCGCTCGCGCACGCCGTCGCCCGCGCCCCCGCCACCGTCGTCATCGCCCTCATCGGCACGGAGGGCGACCCCCAGGACCTGCACCGTCAGGCCGCCGCCTTCCGCGAAGCGGGCGCGGCCGTGTTCACCTCCAACGCCCAGGCCGCCCGGCACGCCAGGAGCCTGCTGTGACCCTGCTCTCCGCACCGCCCCGCGTCATCACCGTCGGCGCCGGCCTGCTCGACGACGCGCTCAGGGCCCAGGCCGTGCCGACGGTCCCCGTGGCGTGGCGGCCACCGCTGCCCGGCACGGCCGAGGCGCTGGCCAGGGTCCTCGCCGACCCGCGCAGGCAGGCCGCCAACGAGCTGGCCGTCAGCCGGCTGACCTCCGCCCGCCCGCACCTGGTGGGCGTGCGGCGCGCCTCAGAGGTGCTGGCGGAGGGGACGTTCCTGCACGCGGGCCCGCCGATCACGTGGGAGCGCGCGTCCGGCCCGATGCGCGGCGCCCTCGTCGGCGCGATGTTGCTGGAGGGCCTGGCGGGCGACGAGCACGAGGCCCGGCGCACGCTCGCCGCGGGCGGCGTCACGCTGCGCCCGTGTCACGAGCACGCCACCGTGGGGCCGATGGCGGGCGTGGTGAGCCCGTCCATGTGGGTGTTCGAAGTGCGCGACATGGAGCGCGGCGGCACCGCCTACTGCTCACTCAACGAGGGCCTGGGCAAGGTGCTCCGCTACGGCGCGTACGGGCCGGAGGTGCTGGAGCGGCTGCGCTGGATGGACCAGGTGCTCGGCCCTGCCCTGGCCGCGGCGCTGGAGCGCATCGGGCCGATCGACCTGCGTGCGCTGATCGCTCAGGCGCTGCAGATGGGCGACGAGCTGCACAACCGCAACCGCGCCGCCACCTCGCTGCTGCTGCGCGAGCTGGCACCCGCCGTGGTCGAGGCCGCCCCCGGCGCCGCCGCGCAGGTGCTGCGCTTCATCAACGGCAACGATCACTTCTTCCTCAACGCCGGCATGGCCGCGGCCAAGGTCGGCACCGACGCCGCCCGCGACGTGCCCGGTTCCTCGCTGGTGGTCGCGATGGCACGCAACGGCACAGACTTCGGCGTGCAGGTCTCGGGGCTGGGCGGACGCTGGTTCACCGGCCCGGCCGGCGTGCCCGACGGGCTCTATCTCGGCGCGTACGGCCCCGGCGACGCCAACCCGGACATCGGCGACTCCACCATCACCGAGACCTCCGGCCTGGGCGGCTTCGCGATGGCGGCCTCCCCTGCGATCGTGCGCTTCGTCGGCGGCGAGGTCTCCGACGCCGTCAGGGCCACCCGTTCGATGTACGAGATCACGCTGGCCGAGCATCCCGCATACCAGATCCCGGGCCTCGGTTTCCGCGGCACTCCCGCCGGCATCGACGTCGCTCTGGTGGCCAGGACGGGCCTGCTGCCCGTCGTCAACACCGGCATCGCGGGACGTGTGGCCGGCACGGGACAGGTCGGCGCGGGCCTGGTCAAGCCGCCCGCCGAGGCGTTCACCAGCGCGTTGCTGGCGTTGGCACGCTCGGTGAACGACCCAATTGAATAGTGAAATAGCCGCACGTCAGCACTATTGTCAAGCAATGTCGCCTTCCCTTGCGGTAATAGCGCCGATATCGTAACGAACCTCAGGCCAGCAAGAAAGCCGCTGCGGCCCTGGTGCCGCGCCTGGTCAAAGCCCATAGCGGCAGTCGTCCGGCGGATTTCTCAGTGGCAATCTGCAAGTAGCGTGAGAACGCACGTGACGGATGAGGCGAGATGGGGGCGAAAACATGGCAGCCGACCGCTTGCTCAGCGGCCCCGGCGCGGAGGGAGGCCCCCCGAGCGGCACCCCGCAGAGCCAGGGCCGCCTGATCGGCCGGCGCTACCGGTTGATGTCGCCGGTCGGCAGGGGCGGCATGGGGATGGTGTGGCAGGCCCACGACGTCCTGCTCGACCGGGACGTCGCGGTCAAGGAGCTGATCCTGCCGTACGGCCTCGACCACGCCGGCAAACAGGTGGCGCACCGGCGCATGTTGCGCGAGGCCAGGTCGGCCGCGCGGCTGACGCATCCCGGCATCGTGACCGTGCACGACGTCGTCGAGGAGGACGGCCGCCCCTGGATCGTGATGGAGCTGGTCCGCGCGTGGTCTCTCGAGCAGGCCGTACGCCAGAGCGGGCCGCTGCCGGTGATCCAGGCGGCCGAGATCGGCATCAGGGTGCTCGACGCGGTCCGGCACGCCCACGCCGCCGGCATCATGCACCGCGACATCAAGCCCGGCAACGTGCTGCTGACCTCTGACCGGGTGGTGCTGACCGACTTCGGCATCGCGGCCATCGAGGGCGACGTGACGATCACGCAGACCGGGCTGCTCATGGGGTCGCCCGCGTACATCCCGCCGGAGCGCCTGTCCGGCCGGGCGATCACGCAGGCGGCCGACCTGTGGTCGTTCGGGGCCACGCTGTACGCCGCCGTCGAGGGACGGCCGCCGTACGAAGGGCCCGACCCGATCGCGGTGCTCGGCGCGGTCCTCACGCAGGCCCCGATCAGGCCGCAGCGGGCCGGGGCGCTGATGCCGGTGATCGAGGGCCTGCTGCGCAAGGATCCGGCGGAGCGGCTGACCTCGGGCCAGGTCATCGAGATGCTGGAGAACGTGTTGCGCGCGCACGGCTCCGCCAGGCCGCGCCCGCCGGAGACGTTGCCCAGCCAGGCCGACCCGACGCCCGCCGGGCTGCTGCCGCCGCTGGAGCACCCCTCAGGGCCGATGCCGTCGCGGATCGTGGAGACGCCCTCGGGGCCGGTGCGCGTGCCGTACGACCCGATGACCAGCCCGTCGGGCGGCTACTCGATGCCCTATGACGGGATGACGAGCCCGTCGGGCAGCCACAACACCGACCAGTTACCGCCGGCGCCGGGGTTCGAGGCGTTCGGCAGCCCATCGGGGCCGCAGCGGCCGGACAGCGGCCCGCCTTCACGTGACGGCGCCCCTTCGCTGGGCGGCCCCTCGTCGCTCGGCGGCCCCTCGTCCTCGGGTGGCTTCCCCGTGATAGGCGGCCCGCCCTCGCTCGACGGCTTCCCTCCGCCCGGCGGCCCGCCCTCCTTCGACGGCTCGCCTCCGCCCGGCGGCCCGACCTCATTCGGTGGCCCGCCTTCACCTGGCGACCCGACCTCGCCCGGCGGCGCGCCCTCGGCAGGCGGACCGGCCCCGTTCGGGCCGTACCGGTCCGTGGACGACTCCGCCGACGGCCTGGACGCGCCCTCAGGACCACGGCCCCGGCCGATCCTGCCGCTGACCTCCGACAGCCGTACGTCCGGCGCGACCCCGTGGCCGCTGGCCTCTCCCGCCGACCTGCACGAGCAGTCACGCGGCCTGTCGCACGACATCGGCCGCAGCCGCCTGACCACGCTGCCCGAGGCCTCCCCGCGCACCGGCACGAGCAGGCGCAGGAGCGAGGACGGCGGCGGCACGTGGATGCGCGACGGCCGGCCGACGCCGCTCACGTTCGTCAGCGCGATCGTGGCGGTGGCCGTCGTCGCCGGCGCCATCATGATCGTCCTGTCCGGCGCATCATCACAGGGGCCGGCCGCGGTCACCGCCGCGACGGCGCCCGCGACCACCACGACGAGCCCGGCGACCGCGGGCGGCGAGCCGTCTCCCGTGCCGGAGGGCTACGAGGAGCACACCGCCGCCGGGTTCGCGGCCGGCGTGCCGGAGGGCTGGAAGCCGGCGGAGGCCGACGGCACGACCACGTTCGACGGGCCGGAGGACTCCGGCATGCGGATCGTGGTGGAGCGGGCGACGCCGCAGGCCGACGGCGGGCTGTCCCAGCTGAGCAGGGAGGAGGCCGAGGGCGGCCGGGAGAGCTACATCCAGGTGCAGTTGAGGGACGTGTCCTACCGGGGATGGAAGGCCACCGACTGGGAGTACACCTACACCACCGCCAACGGCGTCCCCATGCACGCGCTGACCAGATACGTCACCATCGACGACAAGACCGGGTTCAGGATCACGTTCGACCTGCCCGAGCTGAAGTGGGACGACCAGGCCGGCACGCGCAAGGTGTTCCTCGACACGTTCCGGCGAAGCACCTGACATCGGCGCGATGGTGAGATCCCTCGCGGCGGACCCCCAGATATTGCACTGGTCGTTCCAAAACTGGTAGCGTGCCGGGCATGGCGCGACCCAGGACGTTCGAGGAGGACCGTGCGGTCGAGGCCGCCATGCACGCGTTCTGGGGCGCGGGCTACGAGAACACCTCGACGCAGACCCTGTGCGCGGCCACCGGTCTCGGGCGCAGCAGCATCTACAACACCTTCGCGAGCAAACACGATCTGTTCCAGAAGGCGCTGCGCCACTACATGGACGGGCGCAACGCCAGGCTCGCCGAGCTGATGGACTCCGACCTGCCCGTCAAGGAGAAGGTCGGCACCGTGCTGGGGTGGGCGGTCGAGCCCGACCCCGAGGAGCCGGCCGGTTGCCTGGTGGTCAACTCGCAGGTCGAGATGGCACCGCACGACCCGGAGGTCGCCGAGTTGCTGCGGCTCGACAACGACAGGCGGGTGCGGATGATCCGCTCGGCGCTCGAGGTCGGCGTCTCCCGGGGCGAGATCGACGCGGGCAAGGACACGCTCGCCCTGGCGCACTTCGTCGTCGCCACGGTCAGCGGCATGCGCGTGGCCGCCTGCGGCGGCGCCGGCCGCGAGACCCTCGCGTCCATCGCGCGAACCGCGCTGGACGCGTTCTGAGTTTTTTCGTTCTCTAGTTTTGTACTGATCATTCTAATATTGCGGAGGAATCGCCATGCCACTGGCGGTCTACATACTGGGCCTGTCGATATTCGCGCAGGGCACGTCGGAACTCATGCTGGCCGGGCTGCTTCCGGAGATGGCCACCGACCTGCGTGTGTCCGTGCCCGAGGCGGGGCTGCTGATCTCGGCGTTCGCCATCGGGATGCTGGTCGGCGCTCCGGTGCTGGCCGTCGCCACGCTGCGCTGGCCACGCCGTACGGCGCTGCTGACGTTCATGCTGGTCTTCGCCCTCACGCACGTCGCGGGCGCGCTGACGTCCGACTACGCCGTCCTGTTCGCCACCCGCGTGGCCGGCGCCTTCGTGTACGCCGGTTTCTGGGCCGTGGCGGCGAGCACCGCGATCGGCCTGGTGCCCGCGAACGCCCGCGGCAAGGCGATGAGCATCCTGGCGGGCGGGCTGACGGTCGCCACCATCATCGGATTGTCCTCGGGCACCGTCATCGGCCAGCACCTCGGCTGGCGGGCCGCGTTCTGGGCGGTGGCCGGGCTGTCGGCGCTCGCCGCGGTCGGCGTGTTCGCCACCATCCCCGGCGGCCGCCCCGAGGCCGGGGCGCGGCCGCGCGTACCGGTCGAGCTGCGCGCCATGCTGAACCCGCCGCTCTGGCTCGCCTACGGCACCATCGCGCTGACCACGGCGGCCCTGCTGGCCTCCTTCAGCTACCTGAGCGTCCTGCTGACGGGCACCACGGGCCTGGAGCCTGCCTGGGTCCCCGCCGTCCTGGCCCTGTACGGGGTCGGCGCGCTGATCGGGATCACGATCGGCGGCAGGACCGCCGACGCGCGGCCGTTCCTCGTCCTGTTCACCGGGGTCACGGGCCTCATCGCGACCTCCGCCGCGCTGGCCGCGTCCGCGGCCGTGCCCGTCCTCGCCATCGTGCTGGTCTTCCTGCTCGGCGTGTTCGGATTCGGAACCAACCCGGCGCTGAACGCCCGCCCCTTCGCCCTCGCCAAGGCCGCCCCCACGCTGACCGCCGCGATGAACGTCTCCTCCTTCAACGTCGGCATCACCGTGGGTCCCTGGCTGGGCGGGCTGGCCATCGGGGCGGGATCCGGCTACCCGTCCGTCGCCTGGATCGGCGCCGCCATCGGAGTGGCCGCGCTCGGCGCGGTCGCGCTGGCCGCGTCCCTGCACCGCAGGAGCGCATCCCTTCACGCCACGCCGATCGGTGAGATACGGTCGGCCGTTTGACATCCTCACCCTCATAAACGAGGGAAATTCCGGCTCTCGGAGCCGGACCTTCCTGCTTCACCGGCGACCGCCCCCACCAGCACTCCAAGGAGCGACAGTGACCGGTCTTACATGGCCTCCACAGGCTTCACATCCCACCGGCCCGGCGGCAGACCTTCCACGCTCGGCAACCGAGTGGAAGACGAGAGTAAGGGCAGCACAGGCGCCACACATCGGGCGTCCGATCGCCTCGACGTCGATCGGACCGTCCCTGCCCTGCTCCGCAGGAGACCCGCTTCCTCCCTCGCCCGGAGGTGGGAGTGTTCTCGGAGGCTTCCGATGAAGCTGGGGAGCATTCGCTTTTATCCCGTCAAGTCGACCGCGAGCCATGACGTCGATGAAGCCGAGGTGCAGCCGTGGGGCCTGGCGGGCGACCGGCGCTACCTCATCACCGACCAGAACGGTGACATCCTCACCGCGCGCGAGGAGCCGGCACTGCTGGCCTGCGTGGCCGAGCTCGACGGCGATACTCTCACGTTGACCGGCCCGCACGCCGCCCCGCTGCCGGTCACCCCGGTCGCCGCGACGTCCACCCCGAGGTCGGCCGCGATGTCCACGGTCGACGTGTGGGGCGCCCCGGTGGAGCTCACCGACTGCGGCGACGACGCGGCCCGGTGGTTGTCGGAGCTCGCCGGGCAGCCGGTCCGGCTCAAGTGGCTCGACGACCCGACCCGCCGCCCGGTCGATCCGGCGTACGGGCGGCCGGAGGACCGCGTGAGCCTGGCGGACGGCTATCCCCTGCTGCTCGCCACCAGCGCCTCGCTCGCACAGCTCAACGACTGGATCGCGGAGACGGCACTCGAACGCGGCGACGAGCCGCCCGCGCCGCTGCCCATGCACCGGTTCCGGCCGAACGTGGTGATCGACGGGGTCGGAACGCCCTTCGCCGAGGACGCGTGGAAACGGCTGCGCATCGGGAACGTCGGCTTCCGGGTCACCAAGGGCTGCGACCGCTGCGTGCTGACCACGATCGACACCGCCACGTACACCAAGGGCAAGGAGCCCCTCAGGACGCTGGCCAGGCATCGCAAGTGGGACGGCAAGGTCTGGTTCGGGATCAACCTGATCCCCGACGGACCCGGGCGCATCGTTGTGGGCGACGCCGTCACGATCCTCTGAACCATCGCGAGAAGACAGCTTTCCTCGCGAAGAGTAGGGATGCTGTCGCCTTTGGGGTGGTGTTGGGGGTTATGTCAAACTTCACTGGTGACCAGTGCCCCCATCCAGCCCGCGACGCTGCCCTCTGACAGGATCCCGAGCATTCAGCGTCGTACCCTGGCGGTTCTCTCCGCGGCGCAGATCGTGGGCGGCGTGGGTGTGGCGGTCGGGCTGGCGCTCAGCTCGGTGGTCGTGGATGAGCTGTCGGGATCCACGGTGATCAGCGGCTTCGCCGGCACGGCCACCGTGCTCGGCGCGGCGCTGCTGGCCCTGCCGACGGCCAGGGCATCGGGCAGCGGTGGGCGGCGGGCCGGCCTGTCGCTCGCCTATCTGGCGGCGCTGGCCGGTTGCGCGATCTCCGTGGCCGCCATCAGCCTGGGCTCGTGGCCGCTGCTGCTGGCGGGGCTGGTGCTGGTGGGCGGCGGCAGCGCGGCCAGCCTGGCGGCGCGCTACTCCGCCACCGACCTCTCGCCGAAGGGCCGCTCCGCCAGGCACCTGTCGCTGGTCGTCTGGGCCTCCACCATCGGCTCCGTCGCTGGTCCGAACCTGGCCGAGCCCGCCGACGAGATCGGCATGCGGCTGGGGATGGTGGAGAAGGCGGGGCCGTTCGCGTTCGCCGCGCTGGCGTTCGCCCTGGCCCTGGTCATCATCCTCGGGCTGCTCCGGCCCGACCCGCTCAAGCTGGCGCGCGGCCTGCAGGACGACACGCAGGACAAGCCCGGCCCCGGCCGTAACCGGACCATCAGGACGGCCTGGGAGACGCTGCGTACGACCCCCATGGCCCGCACGGCGCTGATCATGATCGCGATCAGCCACACCGCGATGGTGTCGGTCATGTCGATGACCCCGGTCAAGCTCCACCACGACGGCGCCAACCTGGACGTCATCGGCGTCGTGATCAGCCTGCACATCGCGGGCATGTACGTGTTGTCGCCGGTCGTCGGCTGGCTGTCCGACAAGGCGGGCAAGCTGCCGGTGCTGGTGCTCGGCATGGCCCTGCTGCTGTGCGCGGCCACGCTGGCGGGCACGGCGGGGCACCGGGTGTGGCAGGTGACGGCGGCGCTGGTGCTGCTCGGGCTGGGCTGGTCGTGCGGCCTGGTGTCGGGCTCCGCCCTGGTCACGGAGTCAGTCCCGATCTCCCGCCGCCCGGCCGTGCAGGGCCTGTCGGACCTGCTGATGAACGTCTGCGGCGCCACGGGCACGATCATCGCCGGGGCGATCGTGGGCCTGCTCGGCTACGGCATGCTCGGCCTGGTCGTCGGCGTCATGGTCGCCCTGGCCGGCTTCTGGCTCGTCACCGTCTGGCGCCGCACCTCCGCCGCCCCCTCTGCCGGATAGCCGGCCGAGGCCGGTGATCGCGCGATCACCGGCCATCCTCCGGCGGCACGAGTGATCCGTCTCCGTCCCCCAGGAAGCCGACCCCGGTGCCGCAAGCACAAGTTCAATCCTCCCCGGAGGTGGCGACATTGTCGGAGGTTCTGCCACTGCAGACACGGGCCTTGGCGGCCTCCCGCTCCCGATTCCATCGCCTGAAGGCGGCGGTCCCCTCAGGAGGCTCTGATGGGGGAAGAGAAACCGGATCAGGAAGGCGGCGCGCCGCGAGAGGAGGGCCGTGCCGGTGGGCGGCGTGCCGAGCGGCGCGGTCTCGCCTATTTGGCGTCGGCGTAGGAGGTGACCGCCACGGCCTCCATCGGGAAGCGCACCGGCGTCTGCCCGAACAGCAGCCTGCTCGCCTCGGCCGCCGCCGAGGACACCGCCGCCATCACCTCGTCGGCCTGCTCCAGCGGGCAGTGCACCATCACCTCGTCGTGCTGGAAGAACACCAGCCGGGCCGGCTCGGGCAGCAGCCCGCGCAGCACCGCCAGCAGCGCCAGCGCCCACTCGGCGGCCGTGCCCTGCACCACGAAGTTGCGTGTGAACCGCCCTCGGTCCCTGGCCGCCGAGTGGGCGCTGGCGCTG
>NZ_SMKP01000285.1:0-9146 GCF_004349015.1 Nonomuraea diastatica | reverse complement strand
GTCCTGCTCGGAGGCGGCGCCCTGCTGGCCACCCGCCGCCGCGCCACGGCAAAAACCGGCGGCTGACCCCCGCCGGCTCGGCGTCCCGATCCCCGGCCGGCTCGGCCCGCTGATCCTCTGCGGGCTCGGCCTGCTGATCCTTCGCCGGCTCGGCGCGTTGATCCCCAGAGCCTGCCCCGCGACCACATCCCGGGTCACGGCGGTGGATCCGGCCGGGGCGGGGGCGCATGGGCCTCGCGCCGCCGGCGGCAGGTGTGCGGCTCTGACCGGTGTACGGACGGCTGCGGCCCTGACGGGTGGACGGACGGCGGATGGTCGCGCACCCGGGTGGGCGGGAGCGGATGCGGCTTTGTACGCTCGGCGCGGTGAAGCTCCTCATCAACGGCACAGCGGGCGGCGCCGGCTGGCCCGAGCCCGGCTGCCGGTGCGCCTCGTGCGCCGGGTTGCCTGTCGGCCATCGCCGCCCGTTCGAGCTGGTCGTGGACGGCGTGGTCCGCTACCCCTTCACCGGCCCGCCCGACGGCTACCGGCCCCTCGCGGGCGGTCTGGGGCTGGCAGGCCCCGACGGCTCCGCGCTCCTCCACCTGCCGGCGGGACGAACGCCCCCTGCGGGCGGGCCCGCGCGCTACGACGTCGTGCTGGTCGATCTGCTGGACCGGCCGGAGCGGCTCGGCGAGCTGCGGCGCGCGCGACTGGCCGACGAGGCGACCCTGGTGGTGGCCGTCGGGCTCGATCACCGGGTTCGGTCGGAGGAGGAACTGGCCAGGCGCCTGCGGCTGTGGGGAGCGATCGCCGTCCCTGACGGCACCGAGCTGGCGTGCCGTCCGCCGAACGGCCCGCGAAGCGACCCTGCCAGCCCTCGGCTGAGCGGCTTCGCGGAGAAGCGAACGAACGGCTCCGCGGGCAAGCGGACGAGCGGCTCCGTACTCGGGCAGGCGAACGGCTCCTCGGACGAACAGGAGAGCGGCTTCGCGGACGAGCGGGCGAGCGGCCGGCCGCGGCGGACGTTGCTGCTGGGCGGGTCGCGCTCGGGCAAGTCGGCGGAGGCTGAGCTGCGGCTGGCGGCGGAACCATACGTCACCTATGTCGCCACGGGCCCGGCCGGCGGAGAAGACGGCGAGTGGGCGGAACGGGTGCGGGCGCACCGGGCGCGGCGACCCGCGCACTGGGCCACCGCCGAGACCACCGACCTGGCCACGGCCATCAGGGGCGCCACCACACCGCTGCTGATCGACGGGCTGGGGACCTGGGTGGCGGCGGTCTTTGACGACCACGGGGCCTGGGAGGGCGACCGCGCGCCCGTGGTCGCGCGCTGCGACGACCTCGTGGCGGCGTGGCGGCAGGCCCCGGAGCGGATCGTGGCGGTGTCCGACGAGGTGGGGCTGGGCGTGGTGCCCGCCACGGCCGCCGGTCGGGCCTTCAGAGACGTGCTGGGGCGGTTGAACGAGCGTCTGGCCGCCGAGTCCGAGCATGTGGCCCTGGTGGTCGCCGGGCGACCGCTGGAGCTCTGACGGCGGCGCGGGCGCCGCCACGGGCGGGACAACCGGCACACGGACGCGGGTGGCATCACCGGCGCGAGCACGGGCTGAAGCACCGGCGCACGGACGTGGATGGCCCCCACACGGACACCGGCTGAACCACCGACGCGGACACGGGCTTGAACACCTCGCGAACGCATAGGGGAACACCGTCGTGAGAGCCGGCGAGGGCGGGGTCAGAAGCGGGGCGCGTCAGAAGCGGTGTCGGGAAGGAGTGCGGTGTCAGAAGGGGGTGCGGGGCCGAGAGGGCGGTGTCAGGGGCGTGCGGCCCGGGCGTACCAGCGGCCGTCCACGCGGTCCACGTGCAGGGAGCGGCCGAAGCAGTCGGAGAGGTTGGCAGGGGTGAGCACGTCGTCCACCGGGCCGATGGCGAGCACTCGGGCGTCGCGCATCAGCATCGCGTGGGTGGTCGTCGCGGGCACCTCCTCCAGGTGGTGCGTCACCGTCACGGTGGTGAGCACGGGCCTGGTCGTGGCGAGATCCTCGACGGCGGTGATGAGGTCTTCCCTGGCGGGCAGGTCGAGTCCCGCGAACGGCTCGTCGAGCAGCAGCACCGCCGGGTCGGCCATGAGCGCCCTGGCCACCCGGATCCTCGCCCGCTCCCCCTGCGAGCACACGCGGAACGGCCGCTCCGCCAGCTCCTTGCATCCCAGGTCGGCGAGCAGCCGGTGGGCCCGGTCACGCTCGACCTCGCCGTACTTGTCCCACAGCGGGACGCTCGTCCCCGTGTGACCGGTGAGCACCACGGTGTGCGCGGTCGCGCCCTCCTGCTCCATCAGCTCCTCGTCGATCAGCCGCTGGCTGGAGGCCACCAGGCCGATATGACGGCGCAGCTCTCGCACGTCAACCCGGCCGAGCGGGTGGCCGAGCACCTTGACCGTGCCCTCGCTGGGATGCCGTACGGCGCCGGCCAGCGAGAGGAGCGTCGTCTTGCCCGCGCCGTTGGGGCCGAGGACGGCCCAGTGGTCGCCGTAGCCGACCTGCCAGTCGATGCCGTCGAGCAGCGCCTTGCCGACAACGCGGACGCCTACGCCTTCGAGTTCAAGCACGTGCATCCCGACAGACTAGTGGGCACTTGGATCGTCCGTTACCGATGTGAAATACGAACGCGTACTGGCGCTACGGTCTCGTCCAGGCACGAGGAGAGGGCGGCGGTCCGGTGAGCAGGTTTGTCAGGGTTCGGCGGCTCGCGGACGGCTGGCGGTTCTCGACCGGCACGCTGACCGTCTTCCCCGTGCGCGTGGAGCGGGTGGACCGGGAGGTCGCGGGGCAGGCGATGGTGCTGGCGCCGGCCGTCGGGCTGGTGCTCGGGCTCGTCGCCGGGATGCCGTTGCCGCTGGTCTCGCTGCTGCACGGGCCGCCGCTGCTCGGCGCGGCGCTGGCGGCAGGGTCGCTCGCCGTCCTGACCCGGGGGTTGCACCTGGACGGGCTCGCCGATCTCGCCGACGGGCTCGGCAGCGGCAGGCCGGCCGCTCAGGCGCTCGACATCATGAAAAAGTCGGACATCGGGCCATTCGGGGTGATGGCACTGGTGTTCACGCTGCTCATCCAGGTGGTCGCTGCCGCCGACGCCGGTTACGCGGCCTTCGTGACCGCCTGCGTGACGGGACGGCTGGCGCTGGTGTGGGCCTGCCGGGCGGGCGAGCCCGCCGCCCGGCCCGGCGGGCTCGGCGCGATGGTCGCGGGCACGGTGCGCCCGCTCGCGCCGTGGCTCGTCACCGTGGCCGCGCTGCTCGCCGCCGCCGCGCTCGGCCTTGCGGCTCCCTTCCCCGGGCCGGGCTGGGCGCGCGCGGGCGTGCTGCCGGTCGGCCTGCTCGCCGGGCTCGGCGCCGCCCTGCTGCTGCTCCGGCACGCCGGGCGGCGACTCGGCGGGATCACCGGCGACGTGCTCGGCGCGCTCGTGGAGACCGCCACGGCCACGACGCTGGTGGTGTGCGCGCTACTCGGCTGAGTCGTGGTGTGCGCCACTCGCCGAGGTCTGCGGCCCGGCGGTGACGGGCGGCGTACGGCCCGCCGGCTCCTGGCGTACCGGAAAGAAGCGGAGCAGCGCCGCGCCGGCCAGTGCCAGCACGACCCAGCCGACCAGGCCGGTCAGCCCGACCAGGAGTTCGTTGGGGGGCGCGGCGGCGTCGCCGAGCAGCAGGACAGGCGGCACGACCGCGTTGAGCGAGCCGTGGGCCACGACCGCGGGCCACACGCTGCCCGTGCGCAGCCGCAACCATCCGATCAGCACCCCGGCCAGCACGCAGAAGCCGATGAAGAACAGCGCCGCCCACGAGCCCAGGCGCGGGTAGTTGTAGCCGAGCAGGGTGAGCGGGGCGTGCCAGACGCCCCAGATCGCCCCGGAGAGCAGCAGGCCGGCGAGCATGCCGTTCGCCGAGGTGAGGCGGGGCAGCAGCCAGCCACGCCAGCCCCACTCCTCCCCCAGCGCGGGGATCGCGTTGAGCAGGGGGCCGGCGACGATCGCCACCACGATCTGCAGCGCCGCGACCGTGCCGAGGTCGCCGGGGATCTCCATGCCGCGGGCCTGCAGGGCCGCCCTGAGCAGGCTGAGCCGGTCGAGGTCGAGCGAGACCAGGCCGACGGCGGCGCTGAGCCCCATCGCGAGGAACGCCAGCAGGGGCACCCCGAGCCAGGCGGCCAGCACGAGCAGCCCGGTTCGCTTTCTGCGCTCGCCGAGCGTGAGCCCGGTCTGGCGGGCCCAGCCTTTGGCGGGCGTGCGCGTGACGGCCCACACGCCGAGCACCGCCGCGGTGGGCGTGAACATCATGACCGAGGCCAGCAGGGTCAGCAGCGGCGAGCCGAGGCCCCCGCCGAGCCACAGGGGCAGCGCGACCGCCCAGGACAACCCGAAGGCGAGGACGATGAAGATGGGGAGAGGTCTGTTCATTGCTCCACTCGCTCCGCGATGAGGGCGTTGATGAGGGATGCGCCGCGCGCGGCGTCGTCGATGCTGATCGCGAGCTGACCGCCGGAACGGTACCTGATGATCAGGCACTCCCCGCCGCGCAGCATGATGGTGGCGCTGCCGGGGAGCCCGCGGAAGCCCCAGCCGCCGACCTGGCTCGGATGGCGGGTCTCCGACAGCGCCACGTCGATCTTCGGCAGCCGGATCCTGCGCACCGGCCAGCCGAACGGCCCGAACCTGATCGCCACCCCGTCACCGCTCACCCTGACGGCGACCGAGGCGGACAGCAGCCCCAGGACGAGCCCGAGAACGAGCACGGGCAGCGTGACACCCAGGACGGCGCCCGCCCCGGACCCGATGAAACGCAGCACGATCAGCACGCACACGCCGGCGCCCGAGGCCGCGGCGACCGCGGCCGGCCACGGGTTGGAGACGCGGCTGACCCAGACCGTCCGCTCTCCCTCCCTGAGCCGCAACCGCGGCGGGCGCGCGTCGGCGGAAGGCGGCTCGTCGGGCTCACCCCTGCCGAGGTAGCCGGCGGCAACGGCCACGGCGGCGGATCCCGCGAGGGAGGCGACGACGTGCCAGGCCGACAGCTGCGCCGCCGTCCAGACGGGTACGTCGAGGTTCGCGTCGAGCGTGCTGAGGCTTATGCCGGGCGCGAACACGCTCATGAAGCCCAGCGTGCCCCACCAGTACATCCTGCCGGCCCTGCGCGCGTGCGCCCACCCGCTCCCGGCCAGCAGGACCGCCCAGGGCACGCACCAGAGCAGCAACCCCATGGCGACGAACCCGGTGAACGACATCGAGCCGTCCGCCCTGCCGTCGGGCCCCCAGTGTGTGGCCATCGGTTCGGGCAGCCGGTCGCGCACCGCCAGGGGGACCAGGACGAACGCGGCGGTGACCGGCAGGCCCCAGGCCGCGGCGATGGCTCGGGGGTTCATGGCAGTTCCTCCAAGATGGCGATGAGGTCGTCACGGCCGTAACCGTGCTTCCTGGCGTCCTCCAGCAGCTCACGCGCCCGCTGCACCAGCAGGGCGCGCCCGTCCGCGCGGCCCGCGACGCTGACCCCCCGGCCTCTCCTGAACTCCAGCAGGCCCTCGTCCCGCAGGCCGCGCAGCGCGCGCAGCACGGTGTTGGGATTGATGCCGAGCGCCTGGGCCAGGTCGCGCGCCGGTGGGAGCCGATCGCCCGGGCGATAGGAGCCCTCACCGATGGCGCGGCGGATGGCGCCGGCCACCTGCTCGTGCAGGGGCGTGGCGTCATTCAGATCGAGCGTCAACAGCATGATGCCAATGAGACTAGCACCATGTCTCGGAACGTGCACAGCACCGTTATTGGTAGGATGAACCCCTGTTTGTGAGGACCGAGAAACCGTGGATAGCATCGGTTTACGTGACCACTGTGCGGCTGAACTCAGCAGATCCCGTCTCCTTCGACACCGACGCCTTGATCGTCGGCTTCAGGTCCGGCCCTGACGGCCCCCGGCCCGTGACGGGCGACGGGTCCCTCGACACCGCCTTCGGCGGCAAGCTCGCCGCCTCCCTCGCGGCCGTCGCCTTCACCGGCGAGGCGGGCGAGCTGGCCAAGCTGCCGACATTCGGCGCCACCGCCGCACCGCTGCTGGTCGCGGTCGGCCTGGGCGACTCCCCCGACGCCGACGGCCTGCGCCAGGCCGCCGGCGCCGCCGTGCGCTCCCTGGCCGGCACCGCGCGCGCCGCGCTTGTCCTGCCCGCGGGCAGCCCTGACGAGGCCGAGGCCGTCGCGCTGGGCGCGCTGCTGGGGGCGTACACGTTCTCCCGCTATCGCACCGACGGCGAGCAGAAGCCGCCCGTCTCCGAGCTCACGGTGGTCTCCGGCCAGCCCGAGGGCGTGGCCGAGCGCGCGAGCGTGCTGGCCGAGTCCGTCGCGCTGGTGCGCGACCTGGTCAACACGCCGCCCTCCGACCTGTGGCCGGCCAAGTTCGCCGAGATCGCCGAGCAGGCGGGCGGCAAGGCGGGGCTGAGCGTCGAGGTCCTCGACGAGAAGGCGCTCAAGGACGGCGGCTACGGCGGCCTCATCGGCGTCGGCCAGGGCTCGGCCAACCCGCCGCGCCTGGTCCGCCTCTCCTACACCCACCCCGAGGCGAGCAAGACGCTGGCGTTCGTGGGCAAGGGCATCACGTTCGACTCCGGCGGCCTGTCACTCAAGCCGTCCGCCTCGATGGACTGGATGAAGTCCGACATGGGCGGCGCGGGCGCCGTGTTCGGCGCGCTGATCGGCATCGCCAGGCTCGGCCTGCCCGTCAACACGATCGGCTACCTCTGCCTGGCGGAAAACCTGCCCAGCGGCACCGCGCAGCGCCCCTCCGACGTCATCCACAGCTACAGCGGCAAGACGGTCGAGGTGCTCGACACCGACGCCGAGGGCCGTCTGGTGCTCATGGACGGCATCGCCAGAGCCGCCGAGGACGACCCCGACGTGATCGTCGACGTCGCCACCCTCACCGGCGCGCAGATCGTGGCGCTGGGCTGGCGCACCGCCGGCGTCATGGCCAACGACGACGCCGTCAGGGAGCTCGTCCTCGAAGCCGCCAAGGCCGCGGGCGAGGGCGCGTGGGGCATGCCGCTGCCCGAGGAGCTGCGCAAGGGCCTCGACTCACCGATCGCCGACCTCGCCAACCTGCAGCCCGAGCGGTGGGGCAGCATGCTGACGGCGGGCATCTTCCTGAAGGAGTTCGTGCCGGAAGGAGTGCGCTGGGCCCACATCGACATGGCGGGACCCGCGTTCAACAAGGGCGAGCCGTACGGTTACATCCCGAAGGGCGGCACCGGTGCGATCACCCGCACGCTCATCGGACTGGCAGAGCGGCACGCGAGCATCTGAAACAAATGAAAAGATGAGGGCATCACAACACCCCGACAAGGAGCCTTCCTGTGGCCTATGACATCGTCGTCCTAGGTGGCGGCAGCGGCGGTTACGCCTGCGCGCTCCGGGCGGCCGAGCTGGGCAAGTCGGTCGTCCTGATCGAAAAGGACAAGATCGGCGGCACCTGCCTCCACAGGGGATGCATCCCCACGAAGGCCCTGCTGCACTCCGCCGAGGTCGCCGACGAGACCCGCGAGAGCGAGTCCTTCGGCGTCAAGGCGCGCTTCGACGGCATCGACGTCCAGGGCGTCCACGCGTTCAAGGACAAGATCGTCACGCGGGCGTGGAAGGGCGTGCAGGGCCTGCTGAAGGGCGCCGGCGTGACGATCGTCGAGGGCGAGGGCCGCCTCGCGGGCCCCGGCCGGGTCCAGGTGGGCTCCGAGGTCTACGAAGGCCGCAACGTCGTCCTGGCCACCGGCTCCGCCCCCAAGACGCTGCCCGGCCTGGAGATCGACGGCGAGCGCGTCATCACCAGCGAGCACACGCTCACGATGGACCACGTGCCCAGCTCGGTGATCGTGCTGGGCGGCGGCGTTATCGGCGTCGAGCTGGCCAGCGTCTACCGCTCGTTCGGAGCCGAGGTCACGATCGTCGAGGCCCTGCCGCACCTGCTCCCCACCGAGGAGGAGTCCAGCTCCAAACTGCTGGAGCGGGCCTTCCGCCGCCGCGGCATCAAATACGAGCTGGGCGTCTTCTTCGACGGCGCCAAGACCACGGAAACCGGTGTGGTCATCACGCTCGCCAACGGCAAGACCCTCGACGCCGAGCTCCTGCTCGTCGCGGTCGGCCGCGGCGCCGTCTCCTCGGGCATGGGCTTCGAGGAGCAGGGCATCGCCATCGAGAGCGGCGCCGTCATGGTCGACGAGCACTGCCAGACGTCCGTGCCGGGCGTCTACGCCATCGGCGACCTCATCCCGACGCTGCAGCTCGCGCACGCCGGCTTCGCGGAGGGGATCATGGTGGCCGAGCACATCGCCGGCCTCAACCCGCCGCCCATCGACTACGCGGGCGTGCCGCGCATCACCTACTCCGACCCCGAGGTGGCCTCCGTCGGGATCACCTCGGCGCAGGCGGCCGAGCGCGGCATCGAGATCGTCGAGCAGGTCTACGACCTGGCGGGCAACCCCAAGAGCCAGATCCTCGGCACCTCGGGCGCCGTGAAGGTCATCGCCCAGAAGGACGGCCCCGTCGTCGGTGTCCACATGGTGGGCAGGCGCATCGGCGAGCTCGTCACGGAGGGCCAGCTGATCTACAACTGGGAGGCGCTGCCCGCAGAGGTCGCCCAGCTCATCCACGCACATCCGACGCAGTCCGAGGCAGTCGGTGAGGCCATGCTGGCCCTGGCCGGCAAGCCGTTGCACGTACACAACTAGTCCAGCCCTCGAGATCAGAACGCGAGAGAAGAATAACGATGCCGGTCTCCGTACAGATGCCCCAGCTCGGCGAGAGCGTGACCGAGGGCACCGTAACCCGTTGGCTGAAGAAGGAGGGCGAGCGCGTCGAGGCTGACGAGCCGCTCCTCGAAGTGTCGACCGACAAGGTCGACACCGAGATCCCGTCGCCGTCCGCGGGCGTCCTCACCAAGATCGTGGTGGCCGAGGACGAGACGGTCGAGGTCGGGGCCGAGCTCGCCGTCATCGACGAGAGCGGCCAGGCGGGCGCCCCCGCCGCGGCTCCCGAGGCGGCCCCGGCTCCGCAGCCCGAGCCCGAGCCCGAGCCCGCGCCGGCTCCGCCCGCCTCCTCGATCCCGCAGCCGGCTCCGGCGCAGCCCGCTCCGGCTCCCGCCCCGGCCC
>NZ_SMKP01000284.1:0-9151 GCF_004349015.1 Nonomuraea diastatica | reverse complement strand
GGCCACCCGTCCCCGGCCGCCCGCCCTCGACGGGCTCGGCCCCTGGGCCGGGCTCGCGTCCCCAGATCGACGCGCCTCCAATCGGCGAGTCCCGATCACGCCTGCCATGTCTCGGCCACCGTGTCGTCGAATCCCGGGACGTATCCGGAAATGCCCTGAACATCCGAAATCCGACCCTCGGACGTCCCAACACGTCCCGGTCCCGACGTCCCGAAACTCAACACCTCCCGAAGCCCGCGCCTCCCGGAGCCCATACGTCCCTGGATTTAGGGACCCGGGAGGCCGACGTAAGGAGCCCGGGCTGTGGGGCGGTGGCAGCCGGACACCCGTCGGGCGCCGGCCGGCACGCCAGGTCCCCGGGACACCTGGAGCAGGCCGCCGGGCCGTGGTCACCTCATGGGATGTGCCCTGGCCAGGCGGTCGAGGATCTCGGCGAGGATGGGCTCGGTCGTGGCGAAGTTGAGCCGTACGTGGCCTGCGCCGCCGGGGCCGAAGTCCGCGCCGTCGTTCAGCCGTACCCTTGCCTCGCGCTCGAAGACCTCCGCCAGGCCCGGCCTGCCGACGCGCAGCCAGGCCAGGTACGTCGCCTCCGGCACCCGGTAACCGAACGTCTCCGGCAGGCGGGCGGCGATCGTGTGCCGGTTGCGGTCGAGCAGGGCGAGGGTCCGTTCCAGCCAGGCGTCTCCGTGCCGCCACGCCGCGACCGTGGCCTCGACGCCGAACACGTTCGCGGAGCCGTACACGAAGGGCGGCTGCGCCTCCAGCGCCTTGCGGGCGCCCGGGTGACCGAGGTGGGCGACCGAGCAGCGGATACCGCCCAGGTTGAACGCCTTCGTCGCGGACGTGAGCGTGACGGTGCGGTCGGGGAGGATCGTGGCGAACGGGATGTGGCGGTACGGCTCGTACACGAGGTCGGCGTGGATCTCGTCGGCGAGAACCAGCAGATCGTGGCGCTCGGCGTGCTCGGCCAGTTCGGTCAGCTCCGCACGGGTGAAGACCCTGCCGGTCGGATTGTGCGGGTTGACCAGGAGGAGCACCCGGCAGCCCGTCAGATCGGGCACCTCGAAGCGCCACGAGTCGCCGTCGGGCTCCATCTGGATGGGGCGGAGGGGGCGTTCCATGACGTCCAGCGTCGACAGGAACGGGTGGTAGGCGGGGGTGTGCAGCGCGACGCCGTCGCCAGGCTCGGTGCAGGTGTGGAGGAACACCTGGAGGGCCTGGTTGAGGTCGTTGAACGAGCGTACGAGCGCGGGGTCGGCCGCCCAGCCGTACCTGCCCGCCATGCGCTCGGCGAACGCCTCGGCCAGCGGCCCCGCGGAGGGATCGGTCAGCCAGGCGGGATAGCCGAGGTCGCCGCCTGCCCGGCGCCGCAACTCCTCGATCACCTCGGGTGCGGTGGGGAGATCCATGTCGGCGATCCAGGCGGGGATCACGCCCGGTTCAACCGCCGCCCATTTCAAACCATCATGTGTGGCTTTGACCCCTTCAGGGGTATATGCGTAATCCACCCACCCATTTTAGGATTCTCGAATGTTGATGAGGTGCTGCCGCCGATTGTGGCAGGCTGGGCGGCCATGATGCCCCATTCGAAGATCGATGCCATTGTCGAGACCTACCTGTCGATCGCCGACATGGAGGCGCCCGACCTGGTAGAGGGGCTTTACCTCGAAGGCTCGGCGGCCCTGGGCGACTACCGGCCGGGCACGAGCGACGTGGACTTCATCGCCGTCACGGCCGCCGCCCCGCCCGAAGACGTGCTGGAGCGCATCCACACCCGGCTCGGCGCCCATCCCTTCGACGGCGTGTACCTCACCTGGGACGACCTGCGCCGGGGCCCCGACGGACTGGGCACCCGTCCGCAGGCGCTGCACGGCAGGCTCAACCGCCGGGGCGAGCTCAATCCGGTCACCTGGCACACGCTGGCACAGCACGGGGTGACCTGCCGCGGGCCCAAACCAGACGAGTTCGAGATCTGGAACGATCCTGACGCACTGGCCACCTGGACCGACGACAACCTCGACCGCTACTGGCGACGCCTGGTGAGCCGGGCCTCCAGGCCGGCCACCCCCTGGGGCCTGATCTGCCTGGGGGGATACGGCACACTGTGGATCGTCACGGGCGTCGCGCGGCTGCACTACACGCTGGCGACCGGCGACATCACCTCCAAGACGGAGGCCGGGCGGTACGCACTGGAGGCGTTCCCCGAGCGCTGGCACCGCGTGGTGAACGAGGCGCTGCGCGTGCGCGAGGAGGACACCGCCGCACCGACGCTCGGCAGCCTGGCCTCGGGGCTGGGCGACCACTTCGGCGCTCCCCGGCAGTCGCTCTACGGCTCTCCGTTCGAACGCAAAAAAGACGTGCTGGGCTTCGCCGGGCAAGCGATCACGTCCGCGCACGCGTTGTACGCCGCCCGCTGACGTGTAGCACGCCAACCCGCTGGTCAAGACGTTCGGAGCCGGGCCGGCGGCGGCCATCACGGTGGTCGCCGCCATCAGGTGCTGCTGGGGCGCGCATAGACACCCTGCCAGTCGATCGCGCGTGCCAGACGTCGATGACCTCGTGGGCGTGTGGACAGCGGGCCGATCGGGGCACTCCCAGCCGACGATCGCGTACACCTGCGCACAGACAACCACAACGATCGCGTAGGCGTGCGCACGGGCAGTTCGCCAGTGTCGGGGACTGCGGCGAGGGCGGCGAGCCGGCGCCGAGGACTCTTCGAAGGCGCGCCGGCGAAACGGTGACAGCCCCGGGGGCGATGTGCGGTGTCGTTCCCCGTGGCATGGGTGCTGGTGGCGCGCGCCGTCATCGCGGCGCGTGCGGTTGGACGCGCGCCTGGTCACCCCGTCGGGCTAGAGCCGCCGGAGAACCGCCACGACCTTGCCCAGGACGCTGGCCTCGTCACCGGGGATGGGCTCGTAGTTGGAGTTGTGGGGGACGAGCCAGACATGGCCGTCCTTGCGCTTGAAGGTCTTGACGGTGGCCTCGCCCTCGATCATCGCGGCCACGATGTCGCCGCTCTCCGCCACCGGCTGCTGGCGGACGACCACCCAGTCGCCGTCGGCGATGGCCGCGTCGATCATCGAGTCACCGGTGACCTGGAGGAGGAAGAGGGTGCCCTCGCCGACGAGCTGCTTGGGCAGGGCGAAGACGTCTTCGACGCTCTCCTCGGCCAGGATCGGCCCACCGGCGGCGATGCGCCCGACGAGCGGCACGTAGGCGGCAGTGGGGCGGCTCACGGTGGACTCGACGTCAGGGGCGGCGTCGGGATCGACCCACATCACGGGCTCACCGGGCAGCCGCACCTCGAGCGCGCGGGGCCGGTGGGGGTCACGCCTCAGATAGCCCTTGCGCTGCAACGCCGTCAACTGGTGAGACACGCTGGAGGTGCTGGTCAGTTGCACCGCCTCGCCGATCTCGCGCATGGAGGGCGGGTATCCGCGCTGTTGCACCGAGTCGCGGATCACTTCGAGGATCTTGCGCTGCCTGGGGGTCAGACCCAGGGAATCTCGCCGTCGCACCGCGAGGTCGCTGACCCCGTTTGTGCCATCCCGCTCGGTCATGCTCTTCCTCCTCGCCTGGCGGCCCGCCTCACCGGCGAACCTCCCAGTCCGTGGTCTTGATGTCGCACACAGCGACCGTATCTCTGTTGAAGATCATCTTCAAACAATTGTTCGAGTCTTCCTCGAAAATGTCGCGTGCGTGGTGTACAACATCGTACGGGAGTTCGATCGACATCGTGTTCGATTTGCTGATCTTTATTTGGCCTTTTCCTCGGGCCACACGGCAGGAGGTCATCCATGCGAACACCCACAAACATGGACACGACCAGCGAAGACGTCAAACAGCTCACACTCATCGCCGATGCCACGCAGAGTAAGGATCGACGGGGAGACAATACGCGTACACAGCCCGTCGCCAGCGGTAATTCCGGCAAGAGGTTGGGGTCCCGTTCGAATAACGGAGGAAGATCCCATTTGCGCCTCGTCCCGCCACCCCGCACGGGCGGTGACGCCGACGACACCGTGCCTCCGGGCCGGTCCGCCACCGACGGCGACCCGACCGTCTCCACCCGGAGCCGCGCCGCGAAAGCGGGCGCGGGCGAGCGGCCGGGGACAGGGCCGGGGCCGGGAAGGACCGAGACCGGGAGGACCGGAATCGGAAGATCCCGGGCAGGAACCGGGAGGCCTCGGACCTGGCCGAGGACCGCAACGGGGACGGGAGCCGGGACCGAGACCAGGACCGGAACCGAGACCAGGACCAGGACCGAGACCAGGACCGAGACCAGGACCAGGACGGGGACCAGGATCGAGAACAGGGCTGGAGCCGGATCTCGGACCAGGGCCGGGAGCTCCGGCCGGAGGGGGACCACGACTCGAACCGGCGTTGGAGCCGGAACCGCGACCCCGATCGGGGCTGGAGCCGGGGTTCGGGCGGGAGGCAGCGCTGTGGCCAGGAAGAGAGCCAGGGCGAGGAGAGAGGCCGAGGTTGGAAAGAGGGCTGAGCGGCCGTGGGGGCGCCGGGCGGCGGGGCGGCAGGAGCGACGAGGCGTGGCGGCGTCGCGCCGCCGGGCCACCCCGCCGCTGCGGCTGACCCGACGCGGCCGAATCGTGCTGGTGGTGACGGCTGCGCTGCTGTCCTTGGGCGGGTTCTGGCTGGGCACGCGCACAGCCGGGCATGCGGCTGTTCAGGTCGTGGTGTCGGCCCACGCGGGGCTGCCATGGGTGGAGGTCCACGAGGGAGACACACTGTGGGCGATCGCCGACGCCCTCTCCCGAGGCGAAGATCCCGGAGCACTGGTGGAGGAGATCAAGCGCCTGAACGGCCTGCCCGACTCCCTCATCCACCCCGGCACCCGTCTCTACATCCCGAAGGACAACACCACCGCCTTACGCTGACCCGCCTGGCGCCGGATCGCGTGACCGAACAGGGCCCCCGCGTCCAGCCGTCTCAACGTCCTGTCCGCGTCAAGCCATCCTGGCATCCGGGTGCCCCACACCCATCCGTCCGCACCCGGCCGTCCCCCGTCAAGCCACCCACGCCCAATGGCACCACGCCGGCTGTCCCCATACCCAGCCTCCACACCCGGCCCATCCCGACGTCCGGTGGCACCACGCCCGGTCTCCACACAAGACCCACCCCGACGTCCAGTGACACCACGCCTGCTCTCCACGCCAGCCTCCACGCGGCCATCCCGACGTCCAGTGACCCCACGCCCGGCCATCTCACGACCGGCCATCCGATGTCCGGCCGGCCCGCAGCCGTCGCGCGTCCACCCGGCCGCCCTCTGATCGGCCCCCTCCGACGACCCGCGATCCGGCGCCTGGAAGGCGAGTGCCCAGGGGGTGACGAGGGCGTTCAAGGAGGGGGCGTGGTGGTCCCAGTGTCCTCCGGTACCGTTGTGAGGTTCTTTCACGGACGAGGCCGCGCACAACTCCTGTGACGCCCTCAACTGCGCGAACACCCGGTTGGAAAGCGCGACACGCCCAGGACGGGAGAGGATGAAGGGCTGATCAGCGACTTCGGCGGTATGGGGCGGCTCAACTTGCGTTCATGGTCGCACGCTTCTACGGTTGGACCACAACATCTAGTAGTTACACCGATGTAGGTTCACCACACCTTGTGGTTATGTGACCGTTCCATGGTCAGCCGTGGAGCGTGCGCGAGCGTCCCGTCGTGCCGGGATCGTGTGTGTGGGTGACCGCAGGGCCTTGGAGGCGAAAGCGTGCACTGTCCGTTCTGTCGCCACCCTGACACCAGGGTCATCGACAGCCGCTCGACGGACGACGGCGCGGCCATCAGGCGCCGCCGCACCTGTCCCGAGTGCGGGCGCAGGTTCACCACGCAGGAGACCGTACTGCTCATGGTGAGCAAGCGCAGCGGAGTGACGGAGCCGTTCTCGCGGGACAAGGTCGTCGCAGGCGTGCGGCGGGCCTGTCAGGGCAGACCGGTCAGCGAGGACTCGCTGGCGCAGCTCGGACAGCAGGTGGAGGAGGCCATCAGGGCCAAGGGCGCGGCGGAGCTCCCCTCCAACGAGGTGGGCCTGGCCATCCTCGGCCCGCTGCGGGAGCTCGACGAGGTGGCCTACCTGCGTTTCGCATCGGTATATCGCGGTTTCGAGAGCCTGGCGGACTTCGAGGCCGAGATTTCACAGTTGAAGGCGGAGAAGGGGGAGTCATGACGGAGACGGCCAGCGGTTCAGTGGCGCGCGGGGGCAAGCGTCCGCGTAAGGGGCTGAAGATGAAGCGCATCTTCACCAACCCTGGGGTGCACCCTTATGACGAGATCCAGTGGGAGCGCCGCGACGTCGTCATGACCAACTGGCGCGACGGCTCGGTCAACTTCGAGCAGCGGGGTGTCGAGTTCCCCGAGTTCTGGTCGGTCAACGCGGCCAACATCGTGACCACGAAATACTTCCGCGGCGCCGTGGGCACCCCGCAGCGCGAGTGGAGCCTGAAGCAGCTGATCGACCGGGTCGTCGGCGTCTACACCAGGACGGGCATCGAGCACGGCTACTTCGCGAGCGAGGAGGACGCCGAGATCTTCGACCACGAGCTGAAGCACGCGCTCGCCCACCAGGTGTTCGCGTTCAACTCGCCGGTCTGGTTCAACGTCGGCACCCAGTCACCGCAGCAGGTAAGCGCTTGTTTCATCCTCTCCGTGGACGACCAGATGGAGTCGATCCTGGAGTGGTACAAAGAAGAGGGCGTGATCTTCAAGGGCGGCTCGGGATCCGGGGTCAATCTGTCCCGCATCCGTTCCTCCAAAGAACTCCTCTCCAGCGGCGGCACGGCCAGCGGCCCGGTGTCGTTCATGCGCGGCGCCGACGCGTCCGCGGGGACGATCAAGTCCGGCGGCGCGACCCGCAGGGCCGCCAAGATGGTGGTGCTCGACGTCGACCACCCCGACATCGAGGAGTTCATCGAGACCAAGGCGCGCGAGGAGGACAAGGTCCGCGCGCTGCGCGACGCCGGGTTCGACATGGATCTGGGCGGCAAGGACATCGTCTCCGTGCAGTACCAGAACGCCAACAACTCGGTGCGCGTCTCCGACGAGTTCATGCGGGCGGTGGAGAAGGGCGGCGACTTCGGCCTGCGCGCCCGCCTGACCGGTGAGGTCATCGAGAAGGTCGACGCCAGAGACCTGTTCCGCAAGATGGGCAAGGCCGCCTGGGAGTGCGCCGACCCCGGCCTGCAGTACGACGACACGATCAACGACTGGCACACCACCCCGGAAACCGGACGTATCACCGCAAGTAACCCATGCAGTGAATACGTGCATTTGGACAATTCGTCCTGCAATCTGGCCAGCATCAACCTGCTGAAGTTCCTGAAGGACGACAACTCCTTCAACGTCGCCGACTTCGTCAAGCTGACCGAGCTGATCATCACCGCGATGGACATCTCGATCTCGTTCGCCGACTTCCCGACCGAGAAGATCGGCGAGACCACCCGCGCCTACCGGCAGCTCGGCATCGGCTACGCCAACCTGGGCGCGCTGCTGATGGCCACCGGGCACGCCTACGACTCCGACGGCGGCCGGGCGGTGGCCGGGGCGATCACTTCGCTGATGACCGGCGTGTCCTACCGGCGCAGCGCCGAACTGGCCGGCGTGGTGGGCCCGTACGACGGGTATGCCAGGAACGCCGAGCCGCACAAGCGGGTCATGCGCAAGCACGCGGCGGCGAACGACGACCTGCGCACCATCGGCTCCATGGACGCGAAGATCCACACCGAGGCTACGCGCCAGTGGGCGGAGTGCCTCAAGCTGGGCGAGAAAAATGGGTACAGAAACGCCCAAGCCAGCCTATTGGCCCCAACTGGCACCATCGGCCTCATGATGGACTGCGACACGACGGGCATCGAGCCGGACCTCGCGCTGGTCAAGTTCAAGAAGCTCGTCGGCGGCGGCTCCATGCAGATCGTCAACCAGACGATCCCGCGGGCGCTCAAGCAGCTCGGCTACCAGCAGGAGCAGATCGAGGCCATCGTCGAGCACATCGCCGAGCACAGTCACGTCGTCGACGCGCCCGGCCTGCGCCGCGAGCACTACGAGGTGTTCGACTGCGCGATGGGTGAGCGGGCGATCGCGCCCATGGGTCATGTGCGGATGATGGCGGCCACGCAGCCGTTCCTGTCCGGCGCCATCTCGAAGACGGTCAACCTGCCCGAGTCGGCCACGATCGACGACATCGAGCAGGTCTACATGGAGGGCTGGCGCCTTGGCCTCAAGGCCCTGGCCGTCTACCGCGACAACTGCAAGGTGGGCCAGCCGCTGTCGGCGGGCAACGGCTCCAAGAAGGAGGAGCCGCAGGCGGAGCCCGAGGTCAAGGTCGTCGAGGTCAACCGGCCGACCCGTCGGCGCATGCCCAACCAGCGGCCGAGCATGACCACCCGTTTCACCGTGGGCGGCGCCAAGGGCTACATGACCGCCTCCTCCTACCCTGACGACGGGCTCGGCGAGGTCTTCCTCAAGATGTCCAAGCAGGGTTCGACGCTGGCGGGCGTCATGGACGCGTTCTCCGTGGCGATCTCCATCGGGCTCCAGTACGGAGTGCCGCTGGAGACGTACATGAGCAAGTTCGTGAACATGCGGTTCGAGCCGGCCGGCATGACGGACGACCCGGACATCCGGATGGCCACGTCGGTGATGGACTACATCTTCCGCCGCCTGGCGCTCGACCACCTGCCCTATGAGGAGCGGGCGGCCCTGGGCATCTTCTCGGCGGCCGAGCGGGCGGCGCAGCAGCGGGGCGAGGACCCCGCGGCGCTGCAGGAGCCGGTCGACCGCGAGGCGCTGGCCCAGTCGGCGCCCATCGAGGAGGAGAAGCCGAAGGCCGAGCAGCCGGTCGCCGAGCTGACGCTGGAGAGCCACCAGCGCTTCACCGCGGACGCGCCGCTCTGCATGACCTGCGGCACCAAGATGCGCCCGGCCGGCAGCTGCTACGTCTGCGAGGGCTGCGGCTCGACCAGCGGCTGCAGCTGAACCCGGCTCGGCCAGCGGCTCAAGCCCCACCGCCGCGAGCCGCGTGGTGGGGCTGGGCCGCAGGCGACGCCTGATCGTCGAGCCTGATCGCTGATGGGGAGGGGCCGTCGCCCCTCCCCATCAGTGTGCGCGGTCAGGAGGTGGGCGGCAGGCTGGGCGGTGTGGCGGG
>NZ_SMKP01000283.1:0-9678 GCF_004349015.1 Nonomuraea diastatica | reverse complement strand
AAGCGGCTGATGCCCTTTCGGCTCGGCAAGGTTGGGGCTCGCAGGTCATCCACCGAACACCGTCTTGATGTCATCGGGGTCGTATCCGGCGGCGAAGGTGCGCTGTGGCCGGGGCTGGGTGTAGTGCTCTTGGAGCTTGTCGTGCATGTCCTCCACCCGGGCGGTGAGGTAGCGCCCTGTGGTGTCCAGGTGTGCGTGCCGCAGGATTGTCTGCACCTCGGCCAGGGTGAGCCTGTCGTCTCGGGCCATTCTCGTCGCAGCGGTGTGACGGGCGTCGTGCAAGGTCCAGTTCGTGCCGAGCACCTCGTTGGCCCGCTGCAGGACACGTCGCATCGCCCAGTAGGTCAATGGGCGCGGAACGCCGCGGCGAGTGCGCCACACTGGCTGACCAGGTGCCGGGAGCCCATCGGTGGCCAGGTATCTGCCCAGGTAACGGAAGGCGTCTGGAGAGCCTGGAACCGGCTGTCGGACTCGAGTACCTTTGCTGACCACGTAGATCAACTGACTGGGCCAGTCGATGTCGTCCAACCCCACCCCGAGTAACTCGCTGGCCCTGGCCCCCGAGGACACGTAGAACTCCAGCAGAGCCCGGTCGCGATCACAACGCATCTGAGCGAACAACTCGTCCCACAGGTGATCGGGAATCGCTCGCGGTCCCTGAACAGGCACCTTCTGGCGTAGACGGCTCCGGCGGACGGTCGGCACCGGCTCCAACGGAGAACGGTGCGCGAGAGCCTGGCGACGTTTCCCGCGAGGCCGGCACCGGATTGACCACCGGTCCAGCGCCAACCCGGGCGTGGAAGCCGTAGAAGCTGCTGATCACGGTCAGGTTGTGGTTGATCGTACGGGGCGCGTAGCCGGCTCGCAGCGAAGACTTACCTGTCTTCAGGTTCACCGAGCCCGCAGGCGGTGAACCAGGGCGACGACGGAGCCGCTGCGGATTGCGGGCCTCGCGCAGCCATCCCACCAGCACCGCGACCTCAGCCTCGGTGGCCGTATCCCACGAGGTCTGTAGGAACCACAACAGCCGATACCACCGCAACAACCCGAACCCATAGCTCCGGCACGTCAAGGGACTGACATCCCCCAGCATCAGATACCGCAGATAGCCGCTGACCGGCTCCACCTCGGCGCCGTCGGCATCAACCACCAGACACGGAAGCAACGGAGCCGTTCCCGCGACCACCGACCCGACCGACGGAACCGAGCACTGTCCCTCCATCACGGCACGTCGTACGTTCTCGACCACACCACACTCCTCGCAAGGCTGGACGCTTCATCCAGCTGAAGATCAGAGACATAGTGCAGTTAACAGGACGAAACCAGCGCAACAGGTCCATCCCATAGGAGCGGCACGTCGCCGTCGATCGCCCACGAGCTTGCAAGTCATGGATGAACGCCGACACGCCCTCGACGACCACACCGTCGCGGTCGACCAAGCGGAACGGCTGCCACGGGTCGCCGGTGTCCTCCACCACGCCGACCAACGGGACGGCCAATAGGGCAAGATCCCGCCGTGGTTCCTCGTCTGCGAACATGGCCAGGCACCGTAGCCCACCATCCCCGCACACGTCCGCTGAACTGGGGAAACTCTCCCCGCAGTTCAGTCAACGGGGAATGGGAGCGGAATGCGGTCCACCGGTCGGTCTCCACCCTCGACCGGCTGAACCCGATCACCTGCGCGACCGCGGACTTGAGGTTGTCGTAGCGAATCTTTCCGGCCGGCACCCCTCCCAGGACACCGAAGGCGTGCTCGTGGCCCTCGAAGAACGCCTCCTGCCCGCCTGATAAGGAGACCCGGTGCACCGCCTTACCGGAAAACGACAGCCTCAGGCAGAACAGGAAGCATTTGACGTCCTGCCCGGCCAGCCGGATCACGACCTCGCCGAAGTCGACTTCCGCCTCATCGCCGGGGCGGTGCGACTGCCGTATGAACACCTCGGCCGGGCCTCGACCGGCCTCCGCCCGGATCTGCGGCTTGCGTTCGGCGACGTAAGCCCGGACCACGGGATAGGACACGTCCGTCATCTCGTGCTCGTCCATCAGCCGGTGCCAGATCCTTGTGACGGTGTGCCGCTGCTTGCGCGGTGCGTCCAGGTCCGCTTTCAGGATCTGATCGATCGCCGGCTTGAATGGGTCCAGCTTCGACGCCCTGGGCGGCAGTTGCTTCCGCGGCTCGGGCCACGCAGAGGCCAGGGCCTTGACGATCGTCCGTCGGCCGACCCGGTACTTCTTCTCGATCGCACGGCCCGACATTCCCAAGCGGGCATCCCGGCGGATCGCGGCGTACAGATCGACCTTCGACGAGGGCATGAGGGACGCTCCTTCATCACGAAGCGCATCCAGTGTCTCACCGTAAGCCACACCATGTGGTCAAAACTCACGAACAATGACTTCACCGACAGAGGACCGCGGTCACACCCGGCGAGCAACCGCGGTCAACTCTCGCGAACAAAACCAGGGCGGCGAACCCGCCGGCCTGCTCCACCGCGGCCCGGACCGCCTGCACGCTGTGGGTCTGCACCACGAGCGCCGACAGCATCTCGCCCAGCGCCTGGACCTGCCCGGCGCCCGCCCCGCACGAGGTCACCGCCTCCATGGCCCGCGCCACCGCCTCGCGTCCGGCGGCCGAGGCCTCGCTGCCGGGGTCGAGACGTTCCAGCACCTGACGGTAGGTATCGATCAGCCGCTCGCTGGTCGCACGCTGCCGGGCGCGGATCTCCTCCAGCTCCGCCTTGGCCCGTTTGACGTGGGCGGCCATCCGCTTGCACAGCATCTCGGCCAGGTCGTCGCGGGCCCGCATCCGGGCGGTGTGCGTCAGGCACGCCAGCAACGCCACCTGCTTGACCGGGTCGTAGCGCGACAAGGTGTCGGCGTCCTGGGCGTCGGCCTCACCCGCGAAGTCGGCGATCTTCGACGGTGCGATGCCGTCCAGCCAGGCGTCGGTGTCGCCGAGCGCGTCCACCAGATCCAGCCATTTCACCTGCTCGCGGAACCGGGACCAGGTGGCCCGCTGGGCGGGCTTCTTGAGCCGGTTGAACGTCGATTTGCCGTCCGGCCCGACAACGAGCAACCCCTCCATCCGGGCCCGGCCCGCCTCACCCATCCGCCGCAGGATCGTGGCGAAGATGGCGGCGTTCACCTCGGCGCGGATGCTGGTGGCCAGGTCCTCCAGCGTCGTGTACCCGAGCAGTTCCAGCCGACGCCGGAGCAACTCCCCGATCGCCACGTTGATTAGATCCGCCGGATTGTTCTTGGCCTGGGCCGCCTTCCGGATCCCCACCGCGGCGATCGCCCGGGCCCGGCCCGCGTCGTACTTCACGCCCTGACGCTGGCGCACCAGCTTGCGATGCGCCTTCGCGCTCGGGAACGACCCATGGTCCGGCCAGACGTCCTCGGCCAACTCCAGACAGCGCCGAACGTGGTCGATCACCACCTCGGGAATCTCATCCGGGGACGGGAAACGCGCCATCTTCTGAAGCACTTCAACGCCAGCACCAGGGCGAAACACGACTCCGGGCTGCCGGTGCGCTGTTCGGCCCAGGCCACCTCCTCCGGCGACGGCGTGAAGAACACATGCAGCACCCGCGCCGAAGTCAGCCGCTTGAACTGCGGATAGGCGGTCCGCTCGATCCACGTCATCCCAGGCTGTCCCTCGCCTCGATCCCGGCGTCCAGACCCCGGAAACCGTAGCGTTGATCAACCGTGCCGAACGGCCGTGGCCATCAAACCGCAACCAAACCCAAGCGGAGGGTCACGTCACCCGACAAACGAACCCTCTGAGCAGCACCTCAACACCCCACTATCCCTTTCTCCCGTACTTGGTCTGCCCCCCAGGGTGAGCCTCGACGGCATCGCCGCCCGCCTGAACATGTGAGGACGCCCGCATCGAGGCTCGAACAGAGAGCGAACCACTCGTGGCGCGAGCGAGACCGGACAGACGAGGTTGTCGCCAAACGACGATCCACGATGCAGGCCGAGCCCTTCAGCCGAGACACGGCGCTTGAGGGGTTGCGGGATAACCTCGGTTATCCCGCGATATAGCGATCACGGACGTCGCGCGAGCTGGGCGGCCCCGCCCGGCGTGGACACTTCGTTTCCAGTCATCTGGCAACCCGGCGGACTGTGAAGGGCAGCCCGGTGGATCCCGGTCATGACCGTCCAGCGAGGCAGGACGAACGGCTCGAATGTGGAGCACCTCAGGGGTTGCCCGCCTCAACGCAGCTCGGCCGCCACCGCGCGTTCCCGCAACTGCGCCGCCTCCGCCCGCGCCGCGTCCAGCTCGGCCCGCACATCCTCCAGCCGTACCCGCTCCAGCCGCAGCTCTCCCCGCAGCCGGTCGCGCTCCTTGACCGCCGCGTCAGCCCGCGACTTCTCCCGCGAGGCCAGCTTGTGCTCCCGGGAAAGCGCGGCCGCCGACTCCTCCCCGAGGGCCGCCGTCTTCGCGGCCAGCCGCTCCACCTCACCGGCGGCGTGCGCCGCATCCTGGAGCGCGACCGCCCGGTCCAGCTCGGCCGCGGCTGCGGCCCGCTCCGCCCTGACGGCCCGCTCCACGGCCCGATCGCGCTCCTGCGCCGCCGCCGCCTCCCGGGCCCTGGCGCCGACCGCCTCACGTTCGGCCTGCTCCCGAGCACGTACGGCCGCCGCCGTCTCTTCCCGCGCGCGGTCGCGCTCCGTCCGTGCCTGCCCGGCGGCCTGCTCAGTGCGTACGGCCTGCGCCCGCGCCTCAGCGATCTGCCCTTCGGCCAGTTCCACCCGCTCTGCGAGCTCCCGAACGGCCTGATCCCTGGCCTCTTCGGCCAGCTCCATGTGGTGGGCCGCCTCCGTGGCCTGCCGTTCGGCCAGCTCCGCGCGCCGCTGCGCCTCCTCGGCCGACTGCAGCGCCTGCCGTTCTGTGCTGGCCGCCTCCCGCAGCGCCGCCAGCGCCTGCTCGCGGGCCCGTTCGGCATCCGCCAGCGCGGTGTCGCGCTCGTGCTCCGCCTCCTCCAGCCGTGAGCGCATCTCGGCCGTCTGCCTGCGAGCGTGCTCGGTGGCCTCACGTGCCAGTCGTACCTGCTCGAACGCCTGCTCCCGTTCAGTGCGCGCGATCGCCACCCGCGTGTGCGCCTCCGCCTGCACCGCACTCAGCTTCGCCTCGACCCCCGCAGGGCTCAGCTCGTCGGCCAGCGCCCGCGCCAGCGGCTCGATGGCCGACGCCAGCCCGCTCTCCATCCGGTCGTACAGTTGCTCGGCCCTGGCCAGCGCACCCTCGAGTCCCGGCGTGGCCCGCCGCAGTTCCCGCTCGCGCTTGGCGGCGGCCTGGCAGTCCTTCTCAGGACAGTATGCCCGGGGCCGGCCTCTCCCCCGCCGCTGCTCGATCGGCGCACCACAGTGCTTACAGGGAGTCACCAGGCTGGTCTCTTGGGCCACGGCGGCAGTCTAGCATTTTTTATTTTCCAGAATTTCAAGAACAAAAATAAACTGATCTAGCGCTGCGGCGAGGTGCCTCCACCTTGCGAGAGTGCCGGTTTTCGCGTTTTGGCCAGTCAGAGCCCTACATTGCGCATGGCGTTGTCGCGCCAGCGGTCCACGGCCCTGATGTACCGCAAAACGACCGGTGAGGCGGGGGCCCAGCGACCGTGTTGGGCGATGACGGCGACCGGGACACCGGCGGCGTAGGCGACGGTGGCGCCGCCGGCGCGCAGGCTGTGCGCGGTGACGGTGTGCGCGTAGGGCACGCCGGCGCGTACGGCCAGGTCGCGGACGATGACGTTGACCGCGTCGGCGCCGAGCGAGGGGCCGATACGGCCGTGCCGGTTGATCCGGCGCAGGAGCCTGCCGTCGGGCTGTCCGGCCTGGTCGAGCACGGTCAGCCAGTCGCGCCAGGCGGCGACCGGGTCGGTGAGCGGGTGGCTGCCGCGCGGGATGGCGATGGTCTCGCCGGTAGAGTCCTTGTCGGTCTTGGAGGTGCGGATGCTCACCTCCAGGCCGTCGGCGACCTCGCGCACGTCGTCGCGCTGCAGGGCGACGAGTTCGCTGCGGCGGCCCATCAGGGCCAGGCCGAGCACGAGCAGCAACCGGTCGCGGCGGCCGATCGGGGTGTCCAGGTCGCAGGCGCTCACCATGGCGCGGAGCACGTCGATGGTGATGGGCGGGGCCTCGCGCTGGCTGCGGGCACCGCTCTCGGCGCGCTGGCGCTTGTAGGCGCGCAGCGCGAGGCGGGCAGATTCGGTGGCGGGCCGTCCGGCGTGTCCGGCCAGCCGGTGCATGGTGCGCACCGCGGCGACGGCCTGCTCGATGCTGGCCGGGGCCTGTCCGGCCTCGCACAGCCGGGAGGTGTACTCGGCCAGCGTGTGGGCGGTGGCGGGCAGGCTGATGCGACCGTTCTCGGCGCACCAGGCGGTGAAGGCGGCCCACTGGCGGGTGTTGGCGGGCACGCCGTCGGCGATCCGCTCCTGGGTGCGCGCGCTGAGCGAGTAGTCGGCGGCAGTGTGCCCGCCACCGTCTGCCGTATTTTCTGGAAGCGCGAAAATCGGCGGCCGCTCCCGTGCCGCCGGAGCCGGCGGCGTCTCCTGCTCGTCGTGCACGCCCGTCTCCCGCCCCGTTCGGAGGCGATCCGGTCGCCTCGATTCTGATCCGCGATAAGGAAGGTTACCGCGGCTGCGGTGGCCGAGCAGGCCCGCGAGGCCGCCGCCCAGGCCCGAGCCGACGCCGCCGGTGAGGCCGATCGGCTGCGTACCGAACTCGCCGACACCACCAGCGCGCTACGCACCGCTCACCAGCAGCGCGAGGAGGCCATCACCGCCGCCGCCGTGGCACAGGCTCTACTGCGTGAACAAGAGATGTCACGCCTGCCCGGCGACGCCGGGCCCGGTACAGGTCATCCCGCCCATACCACCGATGCCACTGATGCCACTGATGCCACCGAATCGGCACACCTGTCATCCGATCGAGCTCCCATCGCCGCCGGCCCCATGCCGGGCGACGTACCGCCGGTCGAGCACACATAACGCGGACGTCGGATGTGAGTCATGTCCATCTCATGGCCGAGTTCTAGCGGGATATTTCGGTGGTCCCGCTCAAGGTTCGCCAGACCTCCTCCGGCGTACATCTGTTTGACCGGGCGCATCGGGCTCAAGCCCTTCTGGAGCCCGATGAGCACCGGCCTGCCTTCGCTGGCGCCACGGCAGGTCTCGGTGGCGCTGAGCAATGTGCGATCTGCGATGTTCCTACTGCTATGCGCCGAAGACCGGGCTGAGAAACCGGCGGACAGCCGTTGGCGCTGACGAAATGATTGGGCGGACTCAGGCATACAGACCGGGTGCCCTGCTATATCGAGTCGTTGGCGAGCGAAGAGCAGACATGGGAAGGAAGCCGTCTACACTACGGTCGCCCAGGTACTGCCGACACTGCTCATCGCCCAATCGGTAGCGAACGTGCTGGTGGGCCCGTGGCGCTATGCCGTGGTGTCCGCGCGGACGGTCGTCGGTGAATCAGGTGGGGCGCAGGATCCGCAGGGCGCTGTCGCTGAGGACGGTTCGGGCGTCTTCGGCGGTCATTCGTTGCGCGGCGACCTCCTCGGCTGCCGCGTGCGCGAGCGCGACGGTCGCCGCGAGCAGCCAGTCCAGCGGAAGCTGACGGCCGAACTCGCCGGTGTGCTGGCCCCGCCGGATCACCCGGGACAACCGGTCGAAGATCGGGCGGTGCAGGTCGTGTGCTTTCTGCGGTCCGGCGGGCTGCGCTCGCCGGAGCAGGGGGTAGCGTTCGGCGGCACGCCAGCTTGCGTCGAGCAACCGCACGAGGGCAACTTCGGCTGGCTGGTCATCCGGTGTGCCGATGGCGTCCATGGCGGCCACGACCTCCTCGGTGACGTGGTCGATGACCGCATTGATCAGTTTCTCGCGGCTGGTGTAGTGCGCGTACACGGTCGGCCGGGTCAGGGCCGCGGCCTTGGCGATGTCCTCGAGGCTGGCGTCGGGCTGCTCCCCGAGGATCTGCGCGGCCGCGTTCAGGATCGCGGTTCGGCTGCGGTCGGCGTCGGCGCGACGCCGACGCGCTGGGGAGGCGCTGGTGCTCTGCTCGGACATCACCCCCACCCTATCAACTTTGACAGCCATGTAAGAGATGCCTAATGTTATCACTGCTGTAAAAGTTATCTGGCTACTCCCGGGACGGCAGCAGGTGGTTATGTGAGATTCACGCAATGGCTGGACCAGAACGCGTTCACGGCCGAGACGATCGACCCGACGGCTTCACTCGACGATCTTGCGCCGCTGCGTGCCATGATCGGCGACGCGCGAGTGGTCGCCATCGGCGAGAGCGCGCACCACGTTCGGGAGTTTTACTTGCTGCGCCATCGCCTGTTGCGCTTCCTCGTCGAGCGGTGCGGTTTCACCGTGTATGCCTTCGAAGCGCCGTACGTCGAGGCCGAGGCCGTCGACGCCTGGGTGCACGGCGGGCCGGGCACCATCGCCAAACTGACGGCCCCCAACACCATGGACCTGACCCACTGCCCGGAAATGCACGACACCCTGTCCTGGCTGCGGGACTACAACACCACGACGAACCATCCGGTGCGCTTCGCCGGAACTCTCGCGGGTAACGGCGGAGGGTCACCCCTGCCCGAACTCCAGAAGGTCGCCGACTACCTACGGCGAGCCGACCCGGACGCGCTGCCCCTGCTCGACCGGGCGATCACGGCGGCCGGCACCTACCACGCGGCGGATCCGATGCGTGCCATCCAGAACTACCTGGCGGTCGACCAGGCTGCCCGGGACACGGTCACGGCGAACCTGAGCCGGCTCTTTGCCCGGCTGGAGAGCATGGCCGCCCGACCACCCGCGGGCTGGGCGGCCGCCAAGACCTACCTGCGGGGCGCCTGGCTGGTGGACCACCTGCACCGGGACATGGCGGGTCAGGGACTGGCGACCGGGACGACCCCATTGGACGCCTTCATCGCCGAGTCGGTCCTCCAGCAACTCGAACTCGACCCCACCGCCAAGATCGTGCTCGCGGTACACAACGTGCATCTTCGTACCACGGAGGTAGACCATGACGGAGCCGCCGGGCTGTTCCCCGCCGGGTACCACCTGCGAAACGCGCTCGGCGACGCCTACCTCGCGATCGCCGCGACCGGCAACCACGGGCGGATCGCCGCCGGGGCGGTCGACGCGGACGAGCCGACCGGCTTCCGGTACACCGAGCACCATCTGCCCGAACCGCAACCGGACAGCATCGAGGCCGCCTTCGACACCACCGCGGCCCTGACCATCGCCGACCTGCGAGCCGCCCGGCCGGATATCGACGACGCGGCGGCCTTCCAGTCGTTCCGCCAGAACGACCATTTCCTCGGCGTTACGGTGTTCGACGCACTGGACGCGGTGGCCTACCTCCCACACCTGCACACCACCGCGCAGCCAGCGGCACCCCATTCGTAAGTGAGCTCTTTTCCCCCTGCCCAGCGTCGCTCTCAGCGAGGCCATCCGCGCCTTTCCGGCCCGTCGTGATCTGGATGCAGAAACCGTCCGCACCTAGGGGTGTAGCCAAGGTAAGCCCAAAACCCACAATCGCGATCTGGTCGGAAATTAAGACCGTTCGGTAGGCGCACGTCAGTAACCCACCACTGCTCCAGCGTGGGTGATGCTCTTGAGCTGCAAGAATGTGAAGTGTTGATCCCCCAGCGGGGTGCCGGGGATGAGC
>NZ_SMKP01000282.1:0-9687 GCF_004349015.1 Nonomuraea diastatica | reverse complement strand
CTCCCGCACCGAGCCCAAGAAGATCACCAGGGCCGACTACGGCGGTCGCGTCAAGGGCAACGGTGGCCTCATCGCCATCTCGATCAGGAACGGCAAGGCCATCGGCTACTTCTGCGACGGAAGGACCGAGGCCTGGTTCAAGGGCAAGGAGTCGGCGGGCGAGCTGACGCTGACCGGCTTCGGCAGCGCCAAGGTCACGGCCGCGCTGAGCGGCGGCAAGGCCAGGGGCACGGTCGCCCTCGGCGGCGAGACGTGGAGCTTCGTCGCGCCCACGGTCGTCAAGCCGTCGGGCCTCTACCGCGCCACCGCGATCGTCAGAGGCGCCAAGCTCAGGGCGGGCTGGATCGTCCTGAAGAACCCGCAGGGGGGCTTCACCCAGGTCGGCGCCGCCGTCCTCGGCGAGGAGCAGCTCGACATCCCGCGGCTGGACGGCGAGCGGCCCACCACCCCCCTCACCGTGGACGACACCACGGTCTACCCCAAGGACGTCGACGGCTTCATCGAGGAGATGTCATGACCGCCATCCACCAGCGGCCGTCCCGCAGCCTGACCCCGCTGCTCTGGCCGCTGATCGCCGGGGGGCTGGTCGTGGTCGCGCTCGGCGTCTTCGGGCGGGCCCACACGCCCACCGGGTTCGCGGTCGGCGTGGCCGGGTTCTCCGCCGCGCTGCCGATGAAGGTCTGGCTCACCACTGGCGCGTTCGTCCTGGCGATCGTGCAGGTGGTCTCGGCCCTGTCGATGTGGGGCAGGCTCGGCGTCACCATCCCGCCCGCCGTGCACCAGTGGTCGGGCCGGATCGCGTTCCTGCTGACGATCCCCGTCGCCTTCCACTGCCTCTATGCCCTGGGCCTGCAGTACGACGTGCCCAGGGTGCTGGTGCACTCGCTGCTCGGCTGCTTCTTCTACGGGGTGTTCACCGCGAAGATGCTCGCCCTGCCCAAGCGCGGCGCGCCCGGCTGGACGCTGCCGGTGCTCGGCGGGGCGGCGTTCACGGTGCTCGTCGGGCTCTGGCTGACCTCGTCGTTCTGGTTCTTCACCACCATCGGCTTCAAGGTGTGAAGGATGTCGTACGGGTGAGCCCGGCGGCCCGCCCCTTGGCCGCCACGACGAGCGCCATCTTGCGGGAGGCCTCGTCGATCATCTCGTCGCCCAGCATGACTGCGCCGCGCTTCTCGACCGAGGTGTAGTAGTCGTACGCCTCCAAGATGAGCTCGGCGTGGTCATAGTCCTCCTGCTCCGGCGAGAACACCTCGTTGGCCGCGTCGACCTGCGAGGGATGCAGCACCCACTTGCCGTCGAACCCGAGCGCGGCCGCCCTGCGCGCCACCTTCGTGAAGCCCTCGACGTCCTTGATCTGCAGGTAGGGGCCGTCGATCACCTGCAGGTCGTGCATCCTGGCCGCCATGAGCAGGCGCATGAGGATGTAGTGGTAGGCGTCGCCCTCGACGTAGCCGGGCGGCTGCTCGCCGACGACGAGTGTGCGCATGTTGATCGAGGCCATGAAGTCGGCCGGGCCGAACACCAGCGTCTCCAGCCGCCGCGACGACCCCGCGATGGCGTCGACGTTGACCAGCCCGCGCGCGTTCTCGATCTGCGCCTCGATGCCGATGCGGCCCACCTCGTGGCCCATGGCCTTCTCGATCTGGGTGAGCAGCGTGTCGAGCCAGACGACCTCGGTGGAGTCCTGCACCTTGGGCAACATCAGGCAGTCGACGAACTCCCCCGCTCCCTCGACGACCTCGATCACGTCGCGGTAGGTCCACTGCGTGGTGAGGTCGTTGACCCGGACCACCCGCGTCTTGCCCGACCAGTCGCCCTCGCGGAGCGCGGTCACGATGTTCTTGCGCGCCTCCTCCTTGGCCTGCCGCGCGACGGAGTCCTCCAGGTCGAGGAAGACCTCGTCGACGGGCAGGGTCTGGGCCTTTTCGAGGAAACGGGGGTTGCTGCCTGGCACGGCGAGCACCGAACGACGGGAGCGCATGCGCACACGGTACTCGTCCCCGGCCCGGCTCGGCCGTACAGTCGGAGCTGTGAGCGACAACACCCCTGCGATCGAAGAGGGCGCGAAGAAGTCGGGCATCCTCTGGCTCGCCCTCGACCGCCCGCGCCTGGCCTGGCACTCCTGGCACGACGGCGCGATCTACGTGGTGACGGGAGGCGAGGAGCAGCAGCTGCCCGGCCTCGACGCGCTCGACCGGGTGCGCGTCACGCTGCGCAGCAAGGACAACGGCGTCAGGCTGGTGGAGTTCGACGCCGCGGTGTCGGTCGTCGACCAGGCCTCGGCCGGCGACGCCGTGGCGGTGCTGGCGAAGGAGCGCCTCAACGCCCGCGACAGCGAGCACCTCACCCAGCGCTGGGCCCGCGAGTGCACCGTCGTGCGCCTCACCCCGGAGCGGTGACCGCGGCCGGTTCTTCGATGACCTGTTCGGGCGCCGCCGGGGGCTGGGCGGAGGCGGTGGCGGTCTGGGCGAGCAGCGCGCCCGAGAGCACGATCAGCCCGCCCACGATCTGGAACACGCCGAGCGTCTCACCGACCAGCGCCCAGGCCACCACCGCGCCCGCGATGACCTCCAGGGACGCGACCGTGGCGCCCACGGCGGCCGACAGCCGCCGCACGGCGTACATGCTCAGGATGTACGCGATCGAGGTCGCGACGACCGCCATGCAGAGGTAGGCCCCGAGCACCGGCAGCGTGACGGCGCCCTCCGGCGTGGCGGAGACCGTGAAGGCCTCCCAGGGGATGTTCCAGGGCCGCGAGAACGGGATCAGCAGAACGGTCGCGCCCAGCAGGCCCCAGGCGATCAGGCCCAGCGGGTCGATGTCATCGCCGAAGCCATCGCACATCAGGAAATATCCGGCGCAGCACGCCCCGGCCAGCAGGCCGAGCAGCAGGCCCAGCGCATCGATCCGCAACCCCTGCCAGGCCTCGACGACGATCGCGAGGCCCATGACCGCCACGACCGCGCCGACGTACGCGGCCCGGGCGAGCCTGATCCTGCGCACGACCCGCACCCAGGCCACCACCATCACCGGGGCCATGAACTCCAGCAGCAGCGCGACCCCCACCGGCAGCCTGGTGATGGCCACGAAGTACAGGGACTGCACCCCCGCCACGCCCATGAGCGCGTAGAGGCCGAAGAACGGCAGTTTCGACCGGGGGATCCGCAGCGCGCGGGGCCTGACCACGGCGAGCACGGCCACGAGCAGCAGCCCCGCCCCTGCCATCCGCGTCCAGACGGCCTCCATCGGCGCCAGCCCGGCCGCGATGAGGTATTTGGCCATCGGCCCGGCGAACGCGAAACACCACGACCCCACGAACGCGAGCGCCAGCCCCGCATATCTCATCGCACACCATCCGACCCGTAATGACCGTGAAGCAGGGTTGATACTGACACGTCCGGTGTTCAGGGCGCAACGGGACCGCCCTGTTAGCCTGGCCACGTGCAGATCTTCGTGGGCCGGCTGCAGGGCACCCCGGTCTTCGACCCCGCCGGCGACCAGATCGGCCGGGTGCGCGACGTCGTGACAGGCCTGCGCCTCACCCGCCGGCCCAACGTGCACGGCCTGGTGGTCGAGGTGCAGCCGCGCCGCCGGGTGTTCCTGCCCATCACCCGCGTACGCCGCATCGAGGCGGGCGCCGTGGTCTTCACCGGCCGGCTCAACATGCGCAGGTTCGAGCAGCGGGCCACGGAGACGCTGGTCATCGGCCAGATGCTCGACCTCACCGTGACCTACGACGACGACTCGATGATCGTTTACGACGTGGCCATGGAGGAGGTCAAGCCGTCCACGTGGGAGATCACCCAGGTCGCGCTCCACCGGGGCCGCCGGCGCGACCTCCGGGTCGTCGACTGGACCGAGGTGTCCGGGTTCGACACGCTGCAGAAGGACCAGGGGGCCGCCGGCCTGATCGCCGCGTTCGAGTCGCTGCGGGCCGCCGACATGGCCAGCGCGCTGCACGGGCTGCCGGGAAAGCGCCGCGTCGAGATCGCCCGAGCGCTCAACGACGACCGGCTGGCCGACGTGCTGGAGGAGCTCCCGCCCGCCGACCAGATCGGCATCCTCGGCACGCTGGAGCCCGAGCGGGCCGCCATCGTGCTGGAGGAGATGGCGCCCGACGACGCCGCCGACCTGCTGCACGACCTGCCTCAGGAACAGGCGGCCAGGCTGCTGGCACTGATGGAGCCGGAAGAGGCCGCCCCGGTGCGGCGCCTGCTGACCTACCCCGTCGACAGCGCGGGCGGCGTGATGACCAGCGAGCCGGTGATCCTGCCGCCCACCTCCACGGTGGCCGAGGCCCTCGCCCACATCCGCCAGCAGGATCTGACGCCGGCCGTCGCGGCGCAGGTCTACGTCACCAGGCCGCCCACGGAGACGCCGACGGGCACCTATCTGGGCGTCTCACACTTCCAGCGGCTGCTGCGCGAGCCGCCGTCCACGATTCTCGGCGGCGTGCTCGACCCCTCGATCGACCCCATCAAGCCCGAGTTCACGCTGCGCGAGGTCACCTCATACCTGGCCAACTACAACCTCGTGGCCGCCCCCGTCGTGGACGAGTTCGGCCGGCTCGTCGGCGCGGTGACCGTCGACGACGTGCTCGACCACCTTCTCCCCAAGGACTGGCGCGAAGGGGCCGACCATGACGTCTGAACGCCTCGACCAGCCCCGTGACCTGCGGCGGTCGTTGCGGCCACACTACGACCCCGAGGCCTTCGGGCGGCTGTCGGAGCGGATCGCCCGTTTCCTGGGCACCGCCCGCTTCATCGTCTACATGACCGTCTTCGTGGCGACCTGGGTGACCTGGAACGTGGCCGCGCCCGAACACCTGAAGTTCGACCCGTACCCGTTCATCTTCCTCACGCTGATGTTGTCGCTGCAGGCCAGCTACGCCGCGCCGCTGATCCTGCTGGCCCAGAACCGCCAGGACGACCGCGACCGCATCCAGTACGAGCAGGACCGCGAGACAGCCGAGCGCAACCAGGCGGAGATCGAATATCTGACCCGCGAGATCGCCGGGCTCCGCCTGGCCCTGAACGAGGTGGCCACCCGCGACTATCTGCGCTCCGAGCTCGGACGCCTGCTGGAGGAGCTCAGGGAGCGCCGGTGATGTCGAGCTTGGCGAGCATCGACCGCACCTCGCCGATCTCGTCAGGGCCCAGCATGTCGAGGAACTGGGTCCTGATGCCGCGCAGGTAGGTCGGCGTCGCCTCAGCCAGCCTGGCCTCCCCGCGCTCGGTCAGCACCGCGAACAACCCGCGCGCGTCGTCCGCGCAGGCCTCCCGCGCCACCAGGCCGTCGCGCTGCAGCCGGTCGATGAGCCTGGTCAGCCCGCTCCGGGAGAGCAGCACGCGGTCGGCGAGATCGTTCATGCGCAGCCGCCGCTCCGGCGCCTCGGCCAGCTGCATGAGCACGTCGTACGACGCCAGCGGCAGGTCGTGGGCGACCAGCAGCTCCGCCTCCAGGTGACGGGTGATGCGCACCTGGGCTCGCTGCAACATCCGCCAGACCGCCAGCTCGTCAGCGGTGAGGCCCTCGTGGCGCAGAAGAGTCACGGATTGACCTGCTCCCCGCCCTGAAGGGACTGCGATTCCCGTGCCGCTATGCGGCAGCTCGTGCCGCTTGCGCGGCCCGGCGCTGTGGAACGGGGTGCTTGACGTTTCGCGGACCCGGGTGGGTCTCCACGCCCTGAGACGACCAGCCCGGCCGCCTGTCCTCGGGTTTTGATGTTCCTCGCCCCCACGATGTCGGCGTGCTCGATGCGCCGCAAGAAGTGCAGGAGAAGACCGCTTGGCTCTTGCGGCTCTTCTCGTCCATCTTCCCGCACGCAGGTTCCGGGCAGGTCTGGGACGTGTACGCGGGATGGATCTTATGGGATGGTGCTGCCGGTGTAGCGGGCCTTGGCGCGCAGGGCGACTTCCAGGTCGTACCAGCCCTTGTCGAGAATCGCCTTGTTGAGCCCGGCCTTCGCTGCCGCGCCGTTGCGCAGGAACCTGCCCGGCCGGTCGGGGTCGGGCTTGGGCTTGACGGCCGCGGTCATGCCCTCGGTGTTCAGGTCTTCGACGACCACGTGCCCGTCCCTGCGGGTCAGCCGGTGCGCGGCTTGGGCGTTGAAGTCAGCGCGCCGCCACCGGACCCGCCGCATGATCTGTCTCATCGCGGCCATGACCGTCTTGCGCCGCTTCGATCCCTTCGTCGTGCGGGCGAGCCGGCGTTGCAGCCGTAGATACCGTTCCGCTTCGTCGGGCGTGAGATACCCGAGATCGCCCTGCCGGTCCTGTTCCGCCTGCCGTGGCGGCTTTGTGGAGGACACATCGCCGGTTGCGGCGTGGCGCGGTCGAAGAACTCCCCGTCCGAGGTCACGGCGGCCGTGACCACCCCCCGGTCCACGCCCGCCCACCCCGGACACGCGTGCTCCTGCCGCTCGGGGATCCCGTCGTCGATGAGGAAGCTGATGAACCAGTGCTCGCCGTCCCGGGACACGGTCGCGGACTTGACGGTCCCCCCGAGCGGGCGCGACATCCGAAACCGCGCCCACCCGAGCTTGGGCAGGAACACCAGGCCAACTCGAACGTAGTATCGCATCCATGGGCCTTGAGGGTGGACTATCGACGGGCAGAGACGTGGTTTCCGCGATGCACGTCCATCTGGTCTTTGTCACCAAATATCGCAGCAATGTGTTCGACGACGCGATGCTGCGCCGCCGGCGAAGACATCATGATCGAAGTGCGTGACGGTTTCGAGGCCGAGCTGCGCGAGTACAACGGCGAACACGACCACGCCCACCTGCCCGTCCACTACCCGCCCAAAGTCGCGATCAGCAAACTCGTCAACTCGTGAAGGGCGTCTCCTCGCACTACCTCCGCAAGGAGTCCACCGGCCGGATCCCCGCCATCATGCACGACGTAGGGTAGGCCCCCTTCTGGTCACCCAGCTACCTCGCCGCCTCCTGCGGCCGAGCGCCACTATCGATCAGCAAGGCATATATCGAACAGCAGCGCCGCCCCACCTGAGGCCCCGGGACCACGGCTCCGCACTCCGGGATGCCCCGCCCACGGCGGGCCGTCCCCCGCAGGGAGGCCACATCCATCCCCGGCCCGAAGGCCGAGGCTTCCGCGGACCTTCGGTAATCTTAGAACGTTGTTGCACGAACATCTAACAGCTCGGATTAACTCAGCGAGGCCGCGGGTTCATACGATGGAGGGGCAGCCTCACTGGCGTCCAGCGCCTGTCACACATATACCGACAAAGGAGGGACGGCACTCCCTCGTGCCGAGACTTCGATGGCACTAACCCAGGAAAACGTGACGGCCGCTCTCGCCACCGTCATCGACCCCGAGATCCGCCGCCCGATCACGGACCTCGGCATGGTCAAGAGCATCGAGATCGCTTCCGGCGGCGCGGTGCGCGTCGGCGTCTATCTCACCGTGGCCGGCTGTCCGATGAAGGACACCATCCGCCGCGACGTGAAGAACGCCGTCAGCAAGCTCGACGGCGTGACAGACGTGCAACTCGAGCTCGACGTGATGAGCACCGAGCAGCGCAAGGCCCTGCAGACCAAGCTGAGAGGCGACCGCGGCCCGGAGAAGGAGATCCCCTTCAACCAGCCCGGCTCACTGACCCGCGTCTTCGCGGTGGCCAGCGGCAAGGGCGGAGTCGGCAAGTCGTCCGTCACCGTCAACCTGGCCGCCTCCATGGCCGCGAGCGGCCTCAAGGTCGGCATCGTCGACGCCGACATCTACGGCCACAGCGTGCCGCGCATGCTGGGCGCCGCCGAGCGGCCCACCAAGGTCGAAGACATGATCATGCCGCCGGTGGCCCACGACATCAAGGTCATCTCGGTCGGCATGTTCAAGCCGGAGGGCAACACGGCGGTGGTGTGGCGCGGGCCGATGCTCGACCGGGCCCTGCACCAGTTCCTCGCCGACGTCTACTGGGGCGACCTCGACGTGCTCCTGCTCGACCTTCCCCCGGGCACCGGCGACATCGCCATCTCGGTGGCGCAGCGGCTGCCGTCGGCGGAGATCCTGGTCGTGACGACGCCCCAGATGGCCGCCGCCGAGGTGGCCGAGCGCGCCGGCTCCATCGCCGCGCAGACGCACCAGCAGATCGCCGGGGTCATCGAGAACATGGCGTGGCTGCCGTGCCCCCACTGCGACGAGCGCATCGCGGTGTTCGGCGAGGGCGGCGGCCAGACGGTCGCCGACGCGCTGACCCGCATCCTCGGCGCCAGGGTGCCGCTGCTCGGCCAGGTGCCGATCGACCTGCGGCTGCGCGAGGGCGGCGACGAGGGCAAGCCCCTGGTCCTGACCGACCCCGACTCGCCGGCCGCCGCGGAGCTGCGCTCGATCGCCGGCGCCCTGAGCAAGCGCTCCTCGAGCCTCAAGGGCCTCCAGCTCGGTCTCGCGCCCCGCAGCTGACCCCATCCCGCCGCCCGGCCCGCGCGTGGGCTCAGGAGCCGCTGATGTTGAGCGCGGATCGGGCGGTCTCAGGGTCCTCGGCGAGGTCGAGGAGGGTGGCGGCGCTGTCGGCTCGGCTGTGCGGGCGAGGCTTCGCCAGCAGGCCGGTGCTGATGGTGATGGCGCCGGTCGCAGGCCTGTCGACGAGCCGGTTCAGGCGGGCGATGGTCCAGTCGAGGTCGCAGGCGGAGACGATCCGCTCCATCTGCGACACATCGGCGTACGGCGTGGCCAGGACGCGGCGGAGGATCCAGATCGCCACGCGGGGCCGCACGCCCACGATCGGATAGGCGCTGACGACGACTAGGCGGCGGACACCGGCGTCGGCCATGGCGGTGGTGAGGATGCGGGCCGACTCGGCCGCCAGGTGGGGGTCGCGGCGGCCTCCCCCGGGCAGCAAGGAGATCACCGCGTCGGCGCAGGCCAGCGCGGCACGCACCGTGTCCAGGTCGCGGCCGTCGTTGTGCACGACCTCGGCCGGCGCCGGGACGTCGGCCAACGTGCCGGGGCGGCGGGTGAACGCGACGATGTGGTGACCGCGCCGCCGCGCCTCTGCCAGCAGGCAGAGCCCGGTGCGGCTGGTCGCGCCCAGAACCACGATCCTCATGACGGCTTCTCCTGGTCGAGATGGTGGAGCAGGGTCAGCAGCCGGCCATGCAGGTGGGCGGTGTCGTCGCTGGATCTCCCGCCGAACGGGGCGAGGATGCGTTCGTCGAGGGCCACGACCTTCTCGCGGGCGGCCGCGACGAGATCGGCTCCGGAGCCGGTGAGGGTGAGCCGGACGGCCCTGGTGTCGTCGGGGTCGTCCTGGCGCTCGATGAGCCCGGTCTGTTCCAGCGTGCGAGCGAGCTTGGAGACGTACATCGGTTCCAGGCCGGCGAAGTCGGCGAGCTGCCGCTGGGAAGGGGGCGCCCCGCTGCGGGACAGCTCACACAGGGCCGCCAGCAGGCCGTACTGCGCGTTGGTCAGCCCCAACGGGGCCAATGCTCGATCGAGCGCGGTCCTGCAGCGCAACGCCACCTGCCAGATCAGCCATCCGGTCGAGGGCACCTGCTCCCGGTTGAGATCCATGGCAGGTAGTAAACTTGATTAGTATAATGTTGGCAACTATCCGCCCTGGGCAAGGGCCAGGGCCGCCGCACCCCCGCTGGAGGCGCGCCATCCACGGCTGGGGCAGGGGCGGGACCGACGTCGTAAGGCGGGGGCACTCCGGGGGCAGCGGGCGTTGGGC